>NZ_JBHUPT010000074.1:0-20628 GCF_049056525.1 Leisingera coralii
GAGGGGCCGGCCCCTCGCGCTCCCCGGAGTATTTTCGCAAAAGAGAAGGAACCAGGGCGCATTTGGACGCCCTGGTTCATCACATTAAAGACAGTCGAACAACCGGCCCGGCAGCGCGTCATGGCGCGGCAGGCCAAGTGCCCGCATCAGGCAGAACATCATCGCCTGGTTGGAGGTGACCACCGGCTTGCCAAGATGCGCCTCGATCCGCTCCACCGCCTCGACCGCGCGCATGTCGGTGCAGCTGAGCACGATGGCTTCTGCCTCCGGATGATCGGCCTGGCAGGCGAGATCGAAAACTTCGTCCGGGGTGAGCTCGCCTTGGCCGTAGTTGCCCAGCTCGCGGCCGATGTCGGCGCATCTGACCGTTTCGATGCCGTTGGCGGCCAGGAAGCCCATCGCCTGGGTGTTAATTTCTCCCAGATAAGGCGAAGAGAAGCCCACTTTAGTTGCGCCAAGAGCCTTGATGCCCGCCACCAGCGAACCGGCGGCGGTGAGGGAAACCGCGCCGGAGCCCGCCTTGATCTGTGCCGCCAGATCCGCATCAAAGCCTGGCCCGTGGGTCAATGTGGCCGAGGTGCAGCCGTAAAGCACCGCATCGGGGCGCACGCCCGAGATCATCCGCAGGTCATGGCTGATGTCCGAGGCACCCAGCCCCGCCATCTGATCGGAGCCGGGGATCTCCTCCACGTCATAGCCGCCCATGCGCTGGAAATGCACCGTGGTGTCCGGGCAGCGCATCAGCATCATGTCCGCCTCGAGATTGGTGTTGGTGAAGGGCACCAGCACGCCGATCTTGGCGCGGGTACGGGTTTCATAAGTCATTTTAGCACTCCTTCCAGAACCGCCAGCGCGCGATCCATCACCTCCTGGCTGCAGATGGTGGCGCGCAGGCAGTCGTCCAGGCCATAGCCGCCCATGCCGCGCATCAGCAGTTTTTCTGCCCGCAGCGCCGCATCCGCCGCCTTCGCCTGATCGGGCGAGGCAAAACGGATCAGCACAAAGTTGGTATGGCTCTGCGGCACCTCCAGCCCCAGGGCACGGCAGCCTTCAGAAAACCCGTCGCGGATGGCCGCTGTTTGGGACACCACGTCGTGCATATGCGCCTGGTCCCGCATCGCCGCCGCCGCCATCGCTTGCGACGGGATAGAGATATTGTTGGGGTTCAAGAGCTTGCGCACTTCCCCGGCGATCTCCGGCGGGAAGTACCCCCACCCTGCCCGCGCGCCTGCCAGCCCATAGGCCTTGGAGAGCGTGCGCATCACCACCGTATCGCCGCGCTCCACCAGCGCGAAAATTTCTGCCGGATCGTTGTCCGCATCGGCAAACTCGGCATAGGCCTGATCCACCACCAGCAGCACATCTGCCGGCAGCCCTTCGCGCAGGCGCAGGAGGTCGCTGTTAGGGATAAGCGTCCCCGTCGGGTTGCCCGGGTTGCAGACGAAAACGATGCGGGTCTCGGGCGTCACCGCAGGGAGGATATCATACACCGAAACCGTCAGCTCCCGCTCCCGCGCCTTGACGTAATCCGCCTGCACCTGGGCCGAGGCAGACGCCACAAAGGCATAGCCGTAATCGGTGCCCAAGACCTGGTCGCCCGGTCCGGCAAAGGCGCGGATCAGGCAGCCGATCAGCTCCATCGACCCGGCCCCGCACAGCACGTTGGCCGGGTCCAGACTGTGCACTTCGGCGACAGCTGCTCGCAGTTCCGGCCACTCCGGGTCCGGATAGAGCGGCATCTGCTCCAGCACCGCCTTGCCCGCGGCAATCGCGGCAGGGCTGGCGGCAAAGGCGCTTTCGTTCTGGGCGAGGGAGATGGTCCCCTCGCCGC
This sequence comes from Leisingera coralii, assembly GCF_049056525.1. NCBI lineage: Bacteria > Pseudomonadati > Pseudomonadota > Alphaproteobacteria > Rhodobacterales > Roseobacteraceae > Leisingera > Leisingera coralii. Next base: position 1,832 of record NZ_JBHUPT010000074.1, read on the forward strand.
CCAGATCCGCCAAAGCATAAGGCGCCATGGCGGCAACATGGGGTACCGCGCGGATCATTTGCCACCCCCATAGGCGCACGCGCCCTCTTCCGTCACCAACCCGCGTTTCAGATCCAGCGCCAGCGCCTCACGATCGCGCTCCGCCGGGTCGCCAAAACCTCCGCCGCCTGGGGTTTCAAAGATCAGGTAGTCGTCTGCCTCCACCCGCAGCTCGCCCTTGCCCGGGATATCCTGCTCGCCGTCGCGAAAGCGGATGCGGCCTGGGGCGCCGGGCTGCCCCCCCATGCGGCCCAATGCAGGGAACTTCAGCCGCTCCACCGACAGGAACACGATGAAGGGCGCGCCGTTCGACGCGGTCATCTCGATCCGCTGACCGAGGCCCCCGCGGTATTTGCCAGCACCGCCGCTGTCGGGCCGCAGCTCGCGCCGCCACATGATGACCGGGGCAACCGCCTCGGTGATCTCCACCTGGGAACCATAGACCCCCGAGGGGTAGGCCGTCGCCGACAGCCCGTCGGCATGGGGACGCGCACCGGTGCCGCCGTTGTGGACCGGTTCGATGGCAAACGCGCGGCCGCCATCGCGGGCTACCTCGGGCGCGTGGCGCATCGGCAGATCGAACATGCAGCTGGCCCCCTCCGCCGGCACCTGATCCGGCAGCGCCTGATGCAGGCAGCCCAGCACCAGGTCCGGCGTCACCTGCCCCAGCGTGTGGCGCATCGCCACCGGCACCGGGCGCTGCGCGTTCAGGATGCAGCCCTTGGGGCCATCAACGGTGAACGGCGCCAAACTCCCGGCATTGTTCGGGATATCCGGCCCGACGATACAGCGCAGGGCAAACACCGTATAGGCCGTGGCATAGTTCAGCGGCACGTTGATGCCTTTGCCGGAACAGCCCGAGGTGCCGGTGAAATCCACATGCATACCCCCTTGGGAGACGGTCAGCGTGGCGTGCAGCTCCAGCTCGGTCTCGTAGCCGTCCATCTTGAGGACGTTCTTGTAGACGCCCTCCGGCACCTCGGCGATCGCCGCCAGCGTGCCGCGGCGGGAAGTGTCGATGATATAGGCGCCCAGAGCATCCAGATCGTCGATGCCGAACTCCTCCATCATGCCAACCAGACGCTTCACCCCCGCTTCGCAGCAGGCGATCAGCGCATAGATGTCTCCCTCATTGGCGATGGGCTCGCGGCTGTTGGCGCGGATGATATCCATCAGCAGCGCATTGGGCTCGCCCTCCTCCACCAGCTTGCAAGGCGGGATCAGCAGCCCCTCGTCATAGATGTCGGAGCCTTCCGGCCCCATACCAAGGCCGCCCAGATCCACCAGATGCGAGGTGCAGGAGGTGAAGCCCACCACCTTGCCGTTCTTGAACGCGGGCATCATCAGCAGGAAGTCGTTCAGATGCCCCGAGGCCAGCCAGGGATCGTTGGTCATGTAGATATCGCCGGGCTTCATATTCTGCACCGGGAAGCGCTCGCGCAGGTGCATCACTGCTTCGGCCATGGTGTTGATATGGCCTGGCGTGCCGGTCACCGCCTGCGCCAGCATCCGGCCCTGCACGTCGAAGATGCCGGCCGAGATGTCGCCGCATTCGCGCACGATGGGCGAAAACGCCGCGCGGATCAGGGTCTGGCCCTGCTCCTCGACCACTGCCAGCAGGCGGTTCCACATGACTTGCAGGCGGGCGGGGGAAAGATCCTGTGACAAAGCGGTCATTGCGCAGCTCCTTTCTGATCCCGGATCAAGACAATGTTGCCAATTGCGTCCACATGGGCAGAGAAATCCGCCGAGACCAGCGTGGTGGTCTGCGGCTCGGTGATCAGCGCCGGGCCGCAGATCCGGTCGCCGGGGTTCAGGCTGCCGCGCGGGACAAAAGCCGCCTCTTTCGGTGTGCCGTCCACGTCGCAGGTGATCACGCGGAAGGCAGCGGGCGTGATGGTCTTCAGCTCCGGCGTCTCCGGAACCGCTGCCGCCTCGGCCTCCGGAGTGGCAACCCGCACCGCCCAGTTCAGGATCTCGATCTTCATGCCCGGCACCGGGCGCGAGAACTGCTTGGCGTATTCGGTCTCGAAAGCGGCGGTCAGCGGGCCAAGATCCTCCGCCGTCAGATCGCGGTCCGGCAAGGGGATCTCGATCTCATGCCCCTGTCCGCTGTAGCGCATGAAGGCGGTTCGCTGGACCTGCGTTTCGGCTTCGCCCGCCCCCTGCGCCACCACCGATTGCGCCTCATCGGTCATCTGGGCGAACAGGGCGTTGATGCTGCCCATATCCATGCTCTCCAGCAGCGCATAGCGCGAGCGCACAATCTCGAACGACACCGGCGCAAACAGGAACCCGACGGCCGAGCCCACACCCGGGTTCGGCGGGATCACGATACGCGAAACGCCAGCCGAGCGCGCCACCCGTGTCGCATGCAGCGGGCCGTTGCCGCCAAAGGCGATCATCGTGCGCGGGCCCAGGTCCTTGCCCGATTCCACCGCATGCATCCGCCCGGCGCTGGCCATGCTTTCATCCACGATCCGGCTGACGCCATCCGCCGCGCCCACCCCGTCCAGCTCCAGCCTGCTGCCGATCACCCGCGCCAGAGCCTCCTTCGAGGCCTCCGGGTCGATTTGGATATGCCCCTCGGCAAAGGTGTCCGGCACGATATAGCCCAGCGTGATGTCACTGTCGGTCACCGTCGGCTCGGTGCCGCCGCGGCCAAAGGCAACCGGCCCGGGCTCGGACCCTGCCGATTTCGGCCCCACGGTCAGCCGCCCCAGCCGGTCCACCCCGGCGATGGAGCCGCCACCCGCGCCGATCTCGATCATCTCGATCACCGGAATGCGCACCGGCATCCCCGATCCCTTGATGAACCGCGCCGCACGGGCGATCTCGAACTGGCGCGAGGTCTGCGGGCGGGCGTTATCAATCAGGCAGAGCTTGGCGGTTGTCCCGCCGACGTCGAAGGACAAGACCTGATCCAGCCCCGCCTGCGCTGCAATCCGCGCCGCCAGGATGGCGCCGCCGGCGGGACCGCTCTCCACCAGCCGGATCGGGAACCGCGCCGCGGTCTGGATCGTGCACATGCCGCCGCCCGCGGTCATCATCAGGATCGGGCAGCTGACGCCCTCCGCCGCAAACCGCTCGGCAAAGCGCGCCAGATAATTCTCCATCAGCGGCTGGATATAGGCGTTCGCCACGGTGGTGCAAAGCCGGTCGAACTCCCGCGCCTCGGGGCTGACCTCCGAGGAGATCGAGACCGTCAGCCCGGGCCGCCGTTCCGCCAGAATATCGCGCAAACGCCGCTCATGGTCCGGGTTGGCATAGGCGTGCATCAGGCAGACCGCCACCGCCTCCGCACCGCTGGCATCCAGCTCCGCAATCAGCGCTTCAACCGCGCTGTCCTGCATCGGGATCAGCACCCCGCCCTCTGCCGACATCCGTTCGCGGATGGTCAGCGCGCGTTCGCGCGGCACCAGCAGATCGGGTTTCTCCAAGTTTATGTCATACTGGGAATAGCGCCGCTCATAGGCGATCTCGAGGATATCCCGGAACCCTTCGGTGGTGACCGTCGCCACCGTTGCCCCGCGCCGCTCGATCAGCGCGTTGGTGGCCAGCGTGGTGCCGTGGATGAAGCCGGTGACCTCGCCCAGGGAGCGCCCCGATTGCGCCATCACCCGCGCCGCGCCTTCCATCGCGCCCTCTGCCGGATTCTGATGGGTGGTCAGGGTTTTGGCCGAGGCGAGAATTCTGTCTTCCCCCGCCACCAGCACGGTGTCGGTAAAGGTGCCGCCAATATCAATGGCAAGGCGCAGCGTGTTTGATGCTGTCATGTGTCATTCCAAAATCTGCCGTTGAGAAACCGTCAAGCGCCCGTCAAAGGGCGGCGGTCTCAGGCAGCGGACAGGTTGCACCGGGTGGCGCGGCGGTCCATGCGTTTGGGAATGAAGCGGTGTGTCATGCCGTTATCCTGCGGTGCCGCCGTGCGGACAGCTTTGCGGATAGCGACATGGAATTTGCCTGATAACGGCATCAAATTGTCAGCTGACAATGCCGCGAAACAGCTCCGGCCAGGCCGCGCGCCCGGCCGGAAACCCTTGTATTATCAACCGAAATGCAGGGTTTTGACTTCCTGGTAATCCTCCAGCCCCAGCATCCCGCCTTCGCGGCCGTTGCCGGACTGCTTGTAGCCGCCAAAGGGCGAGCCGTAGTTGAAACCGCCGCCGTTGATATGCACGGCGCCTGCGCGCAACCGGGCGGCAACCCGCTCGGCCCGCTCCGGATCGCCGGTCTGCAGATACGCCGCCAGCCCGTAAGGCGTGTCATTGGCAATGCGGATGGCGTCTTCCTCGTCCTCAAACGGAATGATCACCAGCACCGGGCCAAAGATTTCCTGCCGGGCGATGGCCATGTCGTTGGTCACATCGGCAAAGACGGTCGGGCGCACGTACCAGCCCTTGCCGATCCCCTCGGGCCGGCCGAGGCCCCCGGCCAGCAGGGTGGCGCCCTCGTCAATGCCGGTCTGGATCATGCTCTGCACCCGGTCGAACTGGATCTGGTCGAACATCGGGCCGATGTGATCCCCTTCCTGCTCCGGGTCGCCCACGGCCTGGCCCTCGGCCGCCGCCTTGGCGATCTCCAGCACCTGATCATAGCAGCTCTTCTCCACCAGCATCCGGGTCGGCGCGTCGCAGCTCTGGCCGGTGTTGTACATGCACTCCAGCACCGAGTTGGTGACCTTCTCCTCCAGATCGGCATCGGCAAACACCAGGTTCGGGGACTTGCCGCCCAGCTCCAGCGTCACCCGCTTCACCGTGTCGGCGGCGTCCTTGGAGACGGCAATCCCCGCCCGGGTCGAGCCGGTAAAGGACATCATGTCGATTTCCGGATGCCGCGACAGACCTGCCCCTACGGCCGGCCCGTCGCCGTGGATCAGGTTGAAAACGCCGGCCGGGTAGCCCGCATCATGAATCATCTGCGCATAGACGGCGGCGGACACCGGCGTGTGCTCCGACGGTTTCAGCACGCAAGTGCAGCCGGTTGCCAGCGCCGGCAGCACCTTGAGCGCGATCTGGTTCACCGGCCAGTTCCAGGGCGTGATCAGCCCGCAAACCCCGATCGGCTCGCGCACCAGGGTGTCGCCGTTCGGCAGCGTCTCCCGCAGCTCCTGGGTCTTCAGCGCCTCCAGAATGCCCTCCAGATGTCCGATCCCCGAATCGGCCTGCGCATCGCGTGCCATCGAAATCGGCGCCCCCATCTCGGCCCGCATCGCCTGCGCCAGCACCTCGCGCCGGTCCTTGCTGATCTCCAGCAGCTTCTCCAGCAGCGCGATCCGCTCCTCCCGCGTGGTCCGGGAGAAGCTGCCGAAAGCCTCCTTGGCGGCGGCAACGGCAGCGTTCACATCCGTTTCATCGCCCAGGATGATCGTGCCGATCCGCTCCTCCGTGGCCGGGTTCAGCACCGGGAATTCCCGGGACGAATGCGGCGTCACCCAGGCGCCGCCGATATAGAATTTTTGCAGGTCCATCAGGTTGTTCTCACTTTCACGTCGCAATTTCGGTTCAGCTGTCCGGAACGGCCGCTGGCGAGGGCGGCTCGGCTATGGTCCACTCCGCCCGCCGGCAGACAGTGGACGGGCCCCTTGCGTGCGTCAAGCACGGGCGCAAGCCGGCTGGTTAACTCCTCCCGCCTGCCGCAGCTTTGCTCATTGGCCTGGCAGGATGACCCGGCCTGAACCCGCCGGAGGGGGCAAAACCGGCAGAATCGCCCGGATTTCCGCAGCTTCCGGGCTGTGGGCTGCGCGCATCAGTACGTCGCAAAGACTCAACCTGCGGCAGGAAGTTGTTCGCCGCCCCGGCCGCTGCTGGCTATGACTCTGGAAAAGCCCGCATCAGACCGGGCGCCTAGAGGCAAGTCATGAGCAGATCCAATTGGACAGCCCGTTCCGTGCTGCTGGCCGGAACTTTACTGTGCGGCTGCACCGTCGTCGGCCTGGATTACCAGCGCCCGGACTTCGCGGTGCCCGCCAGCTATTACTACTCCCGCACCTATGCCACCGCCAAAGGCGCCTCCGAGACCTGGTGGCAAGGGCTGAACGATGCCACGCTGAACCGCCTGGTGGCGGCAGGGCTGGCACAGAACCTGGATATCAAGTCCGCCCGCGAGCGCCTGAAGGCGGCCGAGGCGGTGCGCCGCGCCAGCGGCCGCGCGGAGCAGGTGAGCGGCGATCTGGAGGGCAGCTCGATCTTCTCGCGCCGCGAATCGCAGGACGGCTCGACCAATGTCGATTCCGCCGAAATCGGCGCCACCTATGTGTTCGACCTGTTCGGCGGCTTCCAGCGCCGCTCGGAACGGGCCATTGCCGACCGCGACGCGCAGTTCTACCAGATGGCCACCACCCGGCTGGCGATCATCGACGCGATCACCCGCACCTATATCGAGGCGCGGTTCTTCCAGCGCGGCGCCGCCGTCACCCGCAAGACGATCCAGCTGCGCCAGCAGATCCTGGCCACGGTGGAGGAACTGAAGGAGGCCCGCGCCGTCCTCGCCCTGGATGTGGAGCGCACCAAGCTGCAGGTCGCCAGCGCCAAGGCGGATCTGCCGGCCTTCATCTCCAACTACGAGGCCTCCGTCTTTGCCCTGGCCACGCTTCTGGACCGCGACGCCGCCGAGGTGGCCGCGATGATGAAGGGCAGCTATGGCCAGCCCTACCCCGCGACCCAGCCGGAACTCGGCGTGCCCGCCACCCTGCTGCGCAACCGCCCCGACGTGCTGCTGGCCGAAGCGGTTCTGCGCAGCGCCACCGCCGATATCGGCGTCACCGAGGCACAGCTGTATCCGTCGCTGGAAGTCTCCGGCTCCATCGAGGCGCTCCGCGGCATTCCAGACCTCTATCAGATCGGCCCTTCGCTGACGCTGCCGCTGTTCAACCGCCCGGTGCTGCGCGCCTTCCACGAAAGCGCCATCGCCGAGGCCAAGGCCACCGAGTACGATTACCGCTCAGCGGTCCGCGGCGCGGTGGAAGAGGTGCAGTCGCAGCAAAGCGCGCTCAAGTCCGCCCGCGAGCGCACAGCCGCGCAGGTCCGCGCGGTCAATCTGGGCACCAAGGTCGCCGATCTCGCGCGGGAGACTTTCCGGGCCAATGAAATCACCCTGTTCGACCTCCTCAACACCGAAGAGGCGCTGCGCGACAACGAGCTGAACCTGATCGCCGCCCGGCGCGACCTGGCGCTGGCCTGGTCCCGCCTGCAGATCGCCCTGGGCAAGGGCTGGGCGCCGGGCCAAACCCCGGCCAGCGCTGCCGCGGCTGCAAGGCAAAGCCCTGCGGCTGAGTGAAAAGCCGTTTCCCTGCGAGGGAAACGGCCATGAAAAATCGATTTTTCATGGCTGAAATCCGCGCCGGATTTCAGCCCCCGGCCAGCCTCAGGCCTTCTGCTCTTCCTGCATCCGCTCGACCATCTGCCGCGCGCGCTTGCACTGCAGCTTGTCGCGCAGCGGGCTGTCGGGGTCGATGTCCTTGGAGCACACCACGCATTTGTCGGCACCGGAAATCGCATTCAGGCCGCCGCAGCTGCCCTTGATCTTCTTGCCCATCAGCATGACGCCCAGCGACATGCCCAGGGTCACGATCAGCAGCAGGATGAAGGCCAAAAGAAAGGTGCTCATTGGGGTCCCTCGCGATGTCGCTCAGTGCGCGGCTCAGTTTCCGGTCAGCGCCTCGAACGCGCTGCTCTGCGCTGTCATATAGGCATCTTCGCCGGCTTGCACGTCCCGATCGATGAAAAACACGGCAAGTTTATGCTGCTCCGCAAGCTTCAGCCCGTCCTCGCTGCCCAGAATCAGCATCGCGGTGGCCCAGGCATCCGCCAGCATCGCGTTTTCTGCAATCACCGTGACCGAGGTGGTCGGATGCGTCACCGGCCGCCCGATAACCGGGTCAAGGATATGGGAATAGCGCCGGCCCTCATGCTCGAAATAGTTCCGGTAGTCGCCGGAGGTCGCCAGGCCGAGGTTGCTGACCGGCACGATCAGCTGCACCGTCTGCGCCGCGGCGTCCGGTTTCTCGATCCCGATGCGCCAGGCCTCGCCCTTGGCGTTTTCGCCCTTGGTCACTAGGTCGCCGCCGATCTCCACCATGTAATGCTCGACGCCAAAGCCCTGCAGCGTCTGCGCCACCGCATCGACGCCATAGCCCTTGGCGATGGCCGACAGGTTGATGCCGGTCTCCGGCGCGGATTTCTTCAGGGTCCCGGCGGCGGCATCCAGCGTGAGCAGCCGCGCCTGCCCGACGCCCTCGAGCGCTTCGGCGATGGCCGCATCCGTCGGCACCGGGTCCTCCGGCTTGCGCGGGCCGAACCCCCACAGCTCGATCAGCGGACCCAGGGTCACGTCGAACTTGCCGCCGGTCTTTTCATGCACGCCGTTGGCCGCGGCCAGCACATGGGCAAACTCCGGCGACACCCGCACCGGCGCGGTGCTGCGCGCGGCCGAAAAGGTGGAGACCTCCGAGGCCGGATCCCAGTTCGACATCTTGGCGTTGACCGCCGCCAGGGTGGCGTCCACCTCCGCCGCCAGTACCGCCTGGTCCAGATCCCCGCCAATGGCGATCACGCTGTAAGTTGTGCCCATGGTCTGGCCCGACAGACGGACCTCCTCCGGCTCGCTGCCGAACCAGCATCCTGACACCAGCAGCACCGCGGGCAGGATCAGGGCAAGCAGAAACCGTCTGGGCATCGGTCAACCTCCGGGGATAAAGCTGGCGCTGCTATGCCCCTGCCCTGCGCCAGAGTCAAATGGAGCCTCAGAACTTCAGCGGCAGAAAGGCCAGCGCCAGGAGGCCCAACGCGGCCGGCACCCCGTAAAGCCACGCCCTGAGCCGCGCATCCGGCGCCTCGGACTTCCAGTTCTGCCGGTACAGATGGCCGCAGACCACCACCAGAAAAACGGTCAGCGCACCGGTCACGGGGGTCAGGTAGAGGGTTTCGAACATGTTGTTTTCCGGCCTTTGTTAGCGCTCGCGTCATTTCGCCCCTTCCCGGATCGCGATCCGCCGTTAAGATGGGGGTATGACCTGATGCAGGATAGGAGGAGACCCGCGCATGGCACCGTTCTCATACCAGCCTCCGACCCGGGGCGACAAGGCCGGCCAGGAAAGCCACAGCCAGTCGCCCGAGTCGAATTTGTCGCACGGCCAGTCGACCGTTGCGAAACTACTGGAGGCCAAGGGCGACGCGATCTTTTCGATCCGCCCGAACGACACCGTCGGCCATGCGGTAGAGGCCTTGCGCGACAAGCGCATCGGCGCGCTGGTGGTGACCGACCAGAACGGCGCGCTGCAGGGCATCCTATCGGAGCGCGACATCGTGCGGCGGCTGGCAGAGACGCCGGGCCACACCCTGCCGCAGCTGGTCGAGGACATCATGACCCGCGAGGTCAAGACCTGCGATCCGGACGACCTTCTGATCGACGTCGCCAAGGTGATGAACGAGGGCCGCTTCCGCCACCTGCCAGTGGAAAAGGATGGCCGCCTGTGCGGCATGATCACGGTGGGCGACGTGGTGAACTTCCGCCTGCAGGAGCTGGAGTATGAGGCCCTGCGCATGAAGCAGATGATCGTCGGCTGAACAGCTCCAGCCGGTGCGACCGGCGTCTGCACCGGTCCGGAATGTGTGCGAAAGCCCGGACCGGTGCACAGTGCACGTGAACGGCAGCCGCCTCAAATGCAATGCAGACTAATACCGTATGACGCCTGAAAGGCCACTGAGCGGGACGAAGCCGCCATTCGTCGCAAGCGTATCATGGGCAGCCCCTTGGTCTGCATTGCGCAGAAGGCTCCCTTTGCAAGCCCTGGGCTGCTTTCCGCAGGCTGATTTTGGTGCGCAAGGGTTCGCAAAAGGGACTGCCCCGCTACTCAAAATGCCGCATTATTCTTGGTTGGCGAGAACAGCGGTTACTGCGGCCGTCTCTTTGCTTATCTTTGGTCCTTTTCCATGTCTGCCAGGACACTTTGCAACTTTGCGATTTTCGCGTCGCGTTGTGCTGCCAGTTGCTCGACAGACATATCACCGGTCGCTTCCGCAAGACCCTCTGCAAGTGTTTGGGACACCTCGGGTGTGAGTTGCGGCGACCCGAGGTCAGCCCACCAGCCGTTGAAGGTATCAGAGAAATGCTCGCAAAAAGCAGCAAGGCCACCTGATCCGGCCCCCAGGCTGAACAGTGCCGTGGGCCCCATCACCGCCCATCGCAGCCCGGGACCTGCGGACATGGCTTTGTCGACATCGCCAACGCTGGCCACGCCGGACAGCACCAGATGGATTGCCTCGCGCCAGACGGCGGCCTGAAGCCGGTTGGCAACATGGCCGGGGACTTCCTTGTTCACCCGGATCGTGACCTTGCCGATGTCTTTGTAGAATTGTTCCGCCGCCGGCACCACGTCCGGATCGGTCAGACCGTTCCCCATCACCTCGACCAGGGGGATCAAGTGCGGAGGGTTGAAGGGGTGGCCCAGAATGAAGCGGCCGGGGTGTTCCCACCCGGCCTGCATCTGGCCCAGCGTCAGCCCGGAGGCTGAGCTGGCCACGATCGCATCCGGCGCAATACCGGGTTCGATTTCCGCAAAGAGGGCATGTTTGACCGGCAGCCGTTCAGGCACGTTTTCCTGAATGAAACCAGCGCCTTCAACAGCCTCTCGCGCCGAGGTTCTGAATGTGACCCGGTCCGGGTTGCCCCGCGCGGTCAGCCCCAGCTCGCTCATGGTCTGCCAGGCCTGATCGATGTAGGCGCGCACCGTGTCCTCAGCGCCTTCCGCCGGGTCGTAGACCGCAACCGACCGCCCAGAGGCCAGGAACAGCGCGGTCCAGCTGGCGCCGATGGTGCCGGCGCCCAGCACCGCGGTATGTGTGATATCTGCCATCAGAACAGCCCCGTTTCGATTAGAACAACCCGGTGTTGATTGGTGAAGCAGCGGTCATGCCGCCGTCAATGGTGAACAGCTGCCCGGTGGCGAACCCGGCCTCGTCCGAGGCCAGCCAGACCGCCATGGCGGCAATATCGGCAGGCTGGCCGAACCGGCGGGCCGCATGGCGGGCCAGCGCATCCTGGCGCGCGGCCTGCGGATCGTCCGCGAGCTCAAATCCTGCCTCCAGCATGCCGGTTTCGACCCAGCCCGGGCAGATCGCATTGCAGCGGACATCGGGGCCGTGGTCCACCGCGATGGAGCGAGTCAGCCCGTGCACAAAGGCCTTGGACGCGTTGTAAAGCGCCATGGAGGGATCCGCGGTGTTGCCTGAAATGGAGCCGATGTTGATGATCGACGCGCCCTTGGACAGGACCGGAATGAACGCCCGGCACATGTTGAAGACCCCGCGGCAATTCACGCCCATGACCAGCTCCCAGTCGGCGTCGGTGCTGTCCACGACGGTTTTCTCGACCTGAACACCGGCGTTGTTGACCAGAACGTCTATGGCACCGGCAGCCTGTGCCAGCTCTGCCACCTGCTGAACATCTGCAACATCGACGCTGTGCCAGGTTACGGCATCCGGCAGCCCCTCGGGCCGGTCCCCGCGGCCGCAGGTGATGACAGTTGCGCCCTCGGTCAGGAACGCGTCGACAATGCCGCGGCCGATCCCCTGACGGCCGCCGGTGACCAGTGCTGTTTTCCCCTTGAGCCGCATCAGTGTGCCACCATCACATGCCGGACCGAGGTATAGGCGTCGAGAGCATAGACGCTCATGTCGCCGCCGGTGCCGGACCCTTTCATCGCCGCCCAGGGCATCTCCGGTGTGCCGACGCCGTGGGTGTTGACCCAAGTAAAGCCATAGCGCAGGCGGCTGGTCATCTCCATCGCGCGCCCGACATTGGCGGTCCAGACCGACGACGCCAGCCCGTAGCGCCCGCTGTTAGCAATGCGCAGGGCATCTTCGGCCTCGCTGAAGCGGGAGACCGAGACGACGGGCCCGAAGACCTCGCTGGTTGCAACCTCGGCATCGTTGCTGACATTGGCCAGCACAGTGGGGCGGTAGAAATAGCCTGCGCCTTCCTCTGCCGTGCCGCCGGCCACAACCTCGCAAGCCGCGCGGGCGCGGTCGACAAACCCGGCCACCCGGTCACGCTGAGCGGCTGAGATAACCGGTCCCATTTCCGTGCCCTCGGCCTTTTGCGTACCAGTGCGGATCCGGCTGACCTGCGCCTCTATCGCCGCGACCAGCCTGTCGTAGACACCCTCCTGCGCCAGCACCCGGCAGGGCTGGGCGCAGTCCTGGCCCGCATTGAAAAAACTGCCGTAGCGGATGGTTTCGGCAACCGCCTCGACATCGGCATCGTCAAACACAATCACCGGCGCCTTGCCGCCCAGCTCCAGATGCACATGGCGGATCTGATTGCCCGCCGCGCGCATCGCCGCCATGCCGGTGGCCGGGCTGCCGGTCACGGTGATGGCCTCCATCTGCGGGCTGTTGATCAGCTGATCGCCAACACCCGGCCCCGAGCCGTGGATCACGTTCAGCACGCCCTTCGGCAGGATCCCGTTCAGCAGCTCCGCCATACGCAGTGTCGACAGCGGCGTCAGCTCCGAGGGCTTCAGGACCACGGTGCAGCCGGCCGCGATCGGCGCCGCCAGTTTCCAGGCCGCCATCATCAGCGGGTAGTTCCAGGGCGCAATGGCAGCCACCGGCCCCACCGGATCGCGGCGGATCATGCTGGTGTGGCCTGCCGCATATTCCCCCGCGGCGGAACCGGTCATGGTGCGCGCCGCGCCGGCGAAAAAGCGGAACGTGTCGATGGTCAGCGGCATCTCGTCGTCGCGGGCAGAGGGCCAGGGCTTGCCGGCATTCAGGCTTTCAAGCCCGGCCAGCTCATCCTGATGTGCCTCCAGGCAGTCCGCAATCGCCAGCAGCAGGGCCGACCGCTCCGCCGGGGTGCTGCGCGAAAAACTCTCAAAGGCCTCCTCTGAGGACCGGACCGCGGCCTCCACCTGTTCCGGGCTGGCTTCACGCACTTGGGTGATCTCAGTCCCCGTGGCCGGATCGGTGACGGGCAGCGCCGCCCCCTCTCCGGCAACCAGTTCGCCGTTGATCAGCATCTTAGTCTGCATGGTCTCTCCCCCTTAGAATGCGACCTGATCGCCGCCCTTCAGGCCAAGACGCGCGCGCGCCTCTGCCGGGGTGGCAACCTTATGGCCCAGGTTTTCGATGATGCTGCGGATCTTCCTGACCTGCTGCGCGCTGGACACGGCCTTTTCCCCGGGCCCGATGTACAGGCTGTCCTCCATCCCGACGCGGACATTGCCGCCGACCAGGGCGCTTTGCGTGGTGAAGGGCATCTGAAAGCGCCCGGCCGCCAGAACCGACCATTCGTAATCATCGCCGAACAGCTTGTTGGCGATGGTGTGCATATGCATCAGGTTGTCCAGATCGGCCCCGACGCCGCCCAGAATGCCAAACACCATCTGCACAAAGATCGGACCGTCGATCCAGCCCTGGTCGCGGATCCACGCAAGGTTATAAAGGTGGCCCAGGTCATAGCATTCGAACTCGAACCTGGTGCCGTGGCCCTGGCCCAGTTCCTTCAGGCAATACTCGATATCCGCAAATGTGTTGCGGAAGATGAAATCGCGGGTCATCTCCAGGAATTCCGGCTCCCACGCGTGTTTCCAGTTTGAATACTTGTCCTTCATCGGGAAGATGCCGAAGTTCATCGACCCGATGTTCATGCTGGCCATCTCGGGCGAGGCGCGGGTGGCGGCGCGCAGGCGCTCCTCGCGGGTCATGCCCAGCCCGCCGCCGGTGGAGACATTCATCACCGCATCGGTCGCCTGCTTGATCCGCGGCAGGAAGTCCATGAACAGATCCGGGTTCGGATCGGGCTTGCCGGTTTCCGGGTCGCGCGCATGCAGGTGGATGATCGAGGCCCCAGCCTCCGCCGCCTCGATCGAGGCCGCGGCGATCTCGCTGGGCGTGATGGGCAAATGCTCGGACATGGTCGGGGTATGGATCCCGCCGGTCGGGGCGCAGGTGATGATGACGGATTTCTGCTTGGCCATGGCTGCGTCCTCAGAGCTTCATCTGCTGCACCTGGGCAGACAATCCGCCATCCAGCACCCATAGCTGGCCAGAGGCATAGCGCGCCTCCTCCGAGGCCAGCCAGTTGACCAGATTGGCGATATCCTCCGGCGTCCCGTAGGTGCGCAACGGATGGACATCGCGCACCGCCTGCTGCAGCTGGTCAATCGTCTTGCCGCCGCCGCCCGAGCCGTCGCCGGTGAAGAAGCTTTGCAGCATCGGCGTATCGATATAGCCGGGGCAGATGGCGTTGACGCGGATGCCTTCGGGGCCATGATCGCAGGCCATCGCCCGGGTCAACGCATGCACCGCGCCCTTGGTGGCGCAATAGGCGGCAAGACCGGGATCGGCGATGAACCCGTCGTAGGAGCCGAAGTTGATGATGCTGGCGCTGCTGCCCGACTGGGCCGCCGTGCGCAGCAGTGGCAGCGCGTATTTCGACGCCAGGAAGGTGCCGGTGCAATTCACCGCAAAACTGCGGTTCCATTCCTCCAGCGTGGTGTCCTCGATGGTCTTTTCAATCTCGATCCCGGCGGCGTTGACCAGAATGTCCAGCCTTCCGGAATCTGATTTCACCTGCTCCATCGCGGCGATGGCATCGGCCTCCTGGGTGACATCCAGCTTGACGAAGATGCTGCCTTCCTCATCGTGCGCAGCCAATGATCCCTGCGGGGTCAGGTCTGCCGCATAGACCCGCGCGCCTTCGCGCAGGAACCGCGCAACAATCGCGCGCCCGATGCCGCCGCGGCCGCCGGTGACCAGTGCGGTTTTGCCGTCAAGTTTTCCTGTCATCTGTGTTCCCCGGGTTCAAACGGTAATGCTCAGCTGCCACGGTCCAGTCCATGTGGTTGCGCACATACTGCTGGCTGGCGTCGGAGGGCGGGTTGTAATCCCAATGCTCTCCGGCCCCTGCTTCCATGGCGGCATGCAGGACGCGGCGGGATTTCTGGGTGGCGATGATGTTGCGGCGGAGGTCCTCGCTGTTCCAGCGTCTGCCGGCCTCCGCCGCAAAATCCGCGGCGGCCTTCGCATAGGCTGGATCGCCGGCCACGTTCCTTGTCTCCAGCGGATCCGCCGCCAGATCATAAAGCTGCGGCGGATCGGCGTCGCAGTGAACGTACTTGAGGCTCCCGCGCCGGATCATGAAGACCGGATAAGGCGTCATCTCGGCGCAGTATTCGCCGATCGCCTCATCCACCGGATCCGCGTCACCGCGGGCCAGCGGCAGCAGCGAGCGGCCATCCACCGGTTCACCCAGGATCGCCGCATCGCCGCCGGCGATATCAACAAAAGTCGGCAGCAGGTCGATCAGCGAGCAGGCATTGGCGGCCGTGCCCTGCGCGATGCCCGGCCCCGCCATCACCAGCGGCACCCGGGCGGAGTGCTCAAAGAAGTTCATCTTGTACCACAGCCCGCGCTCGCCCAGCATGTCGCCGTGGTCGGCAGTGACGATGATGATCGTGTCCTCACGCGCGCCAATGTCGTCGATGGCCTTGACGATTTCACCCACCTTGCTGTCGAAATAGCTGACATTGGCCAGATAGGCGCGGCGGGCGCGGCGCACCTCCTCTTCGCTCAAGGGGACAACATTGGCTTCAATCCCAGCCATCACACGGCGCGAGAAGGGGTCCTGATCCTCAAAGCCCGGCACATATTCGGGCATCGGGATCTCTTCTCCGTCGTAAAGATCCCACCACTCGGGTTTGGCGACATAGGGGTCGTGCGGATGGATAAAGCTGGCCACCAGGCAGAACGGCGTCTCCTCCCCCGCCGCCCGCGCGCGGCCCCGGCCGATCAGCCAGCGGCGCGCCGCAAATCCGACCTCGTCATCGTAATCGGTCTGGTAGGTGGCAACCGCGACACCGCTTTCCTTGACCGTTTCCATGTTGTGATACCACTTGCCGATGCGCTCATCCGGGGCCTCCCAATCCGGGGTCCAGGCGAAATCGGCCGGATAGATGTCGGTGGTCACCCGGTCCTGAAACCCGTGTTTCTGGTCCGGGCCGACAAAATGCATCTTGCCGGACAGGCAGGTGCGGTATCCCAAAGCCTTCAGGTAATGGGCAAAGGTCGGGACCGAGGCGCGGAATTCGCTGGCGTTGTCATAGGCGGCAATGCGGCTGATCAGCTGCCCGGACATGAAAGCAAACCGCGACGGCGCGCACAGCGGCGAATTGCAGTAAGCCGCATCAAACCGCATGCCGCGCGCCGCCAGCGCATCGATATGCGGAGTCTTCGCCACCGGGTGGCCATAGGCGCCGGTCCAATGCGGGGCCAGCTGATCCGCCATGATGACAACGATATTGAGCTGCGTCATTTCGCGGCCCCGGCGTAGGCCTCCAGCACCAGCCCGTGGAAGTGGTGCACCGCATGTTCGGATTTACCCGATCCAGTCGGGTCGTTGACGATGCGCCCCTGGGTAAAGGCTGGCGTGTTCATGCCGCGCTGGACACTTTCAACCAGGCTGATGTCCTCGACCTGCAGCACCTCATCCAGGTAGCGGATGGCGTCCAGCTCGCCCGCGTCTGGTTCCGGCGTTTCCAGGAAGAAATCATAGGTCTCCAGCGTCCGGTCCGGCCCGACGGGGATGATGTTCAGAACAATCATGCTGGACCGCCCCGGATAACGCATCAGGCAGGTGGTCGGCCACAGCCACCAGACCGCATGGGTGCGCACGGTGGCATTGGAAACGTCATAGGCCGTGTTCGCGGATTTCCCCGCATCCGCCATGTGGCTGGAGTAAATCCCGTGCGTGGTCACCTTGTAGGTGTCCATGTCCACCAGATCGCAGAAATCCTTGTGCGCGGTCGGGCAGTGGTAGCATTCCAGGAAGTTGTCGACGACGTTCTTCCAGTTAGAGTTGATGTCATAGGTCAGGCGGTGGCCGAAGGTCAGCCGGTCGATATCCGGCGCCCAATGGCGGATTTCGGTTTCCAGATTGCCGGACTGTTCCCTGAGCGGCGCGGCGGTTGGATCCAGGTTGACGTAGACAAATCCCGCGAATTCCTCTGCCTGCACCTGGTCCAGGCAGATATCGCCGGTGCTGAAATTCTCCAGATGTTCGGTTTCCGGCGCCCGCACCAGTTGGCCGTTCAGCTTGTAGACCCAGGCATGATAGGGGCACATGATGCGGGTGGTGCTGCCTTCGCCCTTCAGCAGCTCGTGTGCGCGGTGCTTGCAGACGTTGTAAAAAGCGCGCAGCACGCCTTCGCGGTCCCGGACCACGGCAACCGGCTGGCCCGCAATATCAACGGTGACATAGGACCCGGGGTCGCGCAGCTTTTCCACATGGCAGACCCATTGCCATGACTTGGCAATGATCTCGCGCTGATCGGCGGCAAACCATTCCCGCTGAACATAGGCATCCGCCTTCAGCGATTGCGAATTGCCCGCATCGGCGGAATAGCCGTCAGCGATGGTTGCGAATTGGGCCTTGGTCGGTAGGTCTGTCACGCTGAACACTCCTTTGCCTGCCTCTTGAGGGCGTCAAAGATATGGTCCGCGAAAAACCGGCCCCCCTACGGAACTCAAATCGCCGTCAACTGAACTTTATTCGCCATTTTGCAGGGCTTTTGATGGCCGGTACATGGGCCAGGCCCGGAATTCAAAGGGCACTCTTCCCTCGATCCGGTCTTGCTTTGGCGGCAGGCCGAAGCGCTGCTTGTAGGCGCGCGCAAAGTGCACATGGCTGGGAAAGCCGCAGGCCTGGGCAATCTCGGAGATCGGCAGCTCCGTCTGGGTGACCAGCCCGCGCGACCGGTCCAGCCGGATGTCGCGGTAGTACAGTTGCGGGCTTGTCCGCACATATTCCTGGAACAGCCGGTTCAGCTGCCGCTGCGACACCCCGGCCTGCCTGCACAGGTCGGGAATGCTGATCAGCGTTTCCAGATGGCGTTCCATGATCGCGATGGCTTCCCGGACCTTGGGCGGGGCGGTATTCCCCAGGGGCTCAAGCTGGCCGTCGGTTTGATGTGCGCCCGGGCCGCGCAGATTCTGGTAGAACAGATATTTCGCACAGTCGTT
This sequence comes from Leisingera coralii, assembly GCF_049056525.1. NCBI lineage: Bacteria > Pseudomonadati > Pseudomonadota > Alphaproteobacteria > Rhodobacterales > Roseobacteraceae > Leisingera > Leisingera coralii. The sequence goes on from NZ_JBHUPT010000074.1 coordinate 19,894, forward strand.
TGTCAGCGCGCCGCCAACGATCCCGTGCAGAAGGAACAAGGCGAATTCACCCGCGGCAGAGCCGCCGCAACAGGTTCCGATACTGCCTTCGTGCAGAAACAGGTCCTCGCTGACCTCGGTTTGCGGGTATTTTTCCCCGAAGGCATCAATGTGCTCATAATGAACGGTCGCCCGCCGCCCCCGCAGCAGGCCTGCCTCGGCCAGGATGAAGGCCGCGGTATCGAGCCCGGCAACATAGCTGCCCGTCCGCGCGTGTTTGCGTATCGCGGACAGCAAGGGTTCGCTTGAGAAGGCCTCGGGCGTCCAGCTGCTGGAAACGGCAACGATATCTGGCTGCATCTGCTTCAGCGTTTCCAGCGGCCTGGTGGCAATTTCCAGGCCATTGCTGGCCCGGCAGAGGGTCCCGGTCTCGCTGGCGATATGCCATTGGAACAGCTGCTTTCCGGCCAGATAGTTCGCAGCCCGGAACGGGTCCAGAAACGCCATTGTCGCCGCGAGGTTGAAATGCGGCGTGACCAGGACCAGAATTCCCGTGGTCTCTCTTCTCTTCAGCATAGCCTCAACGCAGCGGTTTCCTGGATGAACGGCGGCATAGGCAGAAAACCACTCCCGCCACGGAAACGCCAGCCTCTGCCAGACGCGGCGGTTCTGGCAGGCCAACTGACGTGCTCCCCTGAAAAGTCCGCGATTTGAAGTTAGCCTGTTCTCCACACGAGGAGACAGACAATGCGGAAA
>NZ_JBHUPT010000075.1:0-31389 GCF_049056525.1 Leisingera coralii
AAAGCCTGCCATGATTATCTCCCGCTGCCCGTCTGGAGATTACCATGCCAGAGAGTTTCCACACAGCCTCAGCCCGTTCACGAGCTTCGCGAATTCGCTCCATTTTAACCATTCTTGCCCTGCCAAGTGGTGGTCGATAGCAGTCTGGCGGAAATTAATGTAGGCGTTATAAAAACGCTTGTTGCGAGATGACATCTCAGTGCTCGATTTCACAAACTCTTTGCAACGTTCATAACGTTCCAATGCGCTTGTTGTGTCTCCAGAGAACAAATCAATGTCAGCAGCAAACAAGTTGTAGCCTACCGATCTCGGAAATTTCGAGATGAGGGTGTTGGTGATATTTCTTGCCCTGATGAAGTCGCCTTTCACGGCTAGCCGTTGGGCTCTGAGAATCTGGTAGTTTCTTAGAATCTTCATGGTAGACGGCTCGTTTTCAGTTCATCAATAACTCTGACAGTTGTAAAATCAGGGTCAACATGGTCTCGGAGTGGGCATTGGTCCAGCCGTACAAACGAATTCTCAGATGCCTGAAGACTTCCCGGAAACCGCCGCAATCGCCGGCCCGATCACCTTGGTCGCCAGCGGGATCAGCAACAGCCCCAGCGAGACGCCAAACACCCCGTCCATTGCGGCCTTGGCCGTCCATTCCACGATCCCGGCCCAACCCTCGGGCACAACGTGGCCCGCCGCATAGGCCCAGTCGTGGATATGATGGCCCAGCCAGCCAAAGCCCAACACCTCCAGCCCGTGAATGATGATCGACCCGCCAACCCACAGCATCGCCGCAGTGCCGACCACTGAGAGGATCTTCATCAGCACCGGCATGAACTTGACCAGCCCGCGCCCCAGGCCCCGTCCGGCCGCCGTATAGGCATTGCCGCTCAGGTACAGGCCCACATCGTCCATCTTCACGATCAGGGCGACCAAACCGTAAACCGCGACCGTCACACCGATGCCCACCACGGCCAGCGTTGCCGCCTGCATCCAGACATTTGGTGCCTCGATGGCAGCCAGCGCGATCGTCATGATCTCAGCCGACAGTATGAAGTCGGTCTTGATCGCGCCTTTGACCTTCTGCTCTTCCAGATGGCCGGGGTCCTTGATGCTCATGTCTTCGTCAATCGCGTGGCTGGCATGCGGGAACAGCACGTGAAAAATCTTCTCGGCTCCCTCAAAGCACAGGTAAGCCCCGCCCAGCATCAGCAGCGGCGTGATCATCCAAGGCGCGAAATTGGCCAGCAGCATGGCGACCGGAAGCAGCAGGATCAGCTTGTTGAAGAAAGAGCCCCGCGCAATGCGCCAGATGATCGGCAGTTCCCGCGCCGGCGCAAAACCCTGCACGTATTTCGGGGTCACCGCAGCGTCGTCGATGATCACCCCTGCGGTCTTGGCCCCGGCCTTGCCCGCCGCTGCCGCCACATCGTCGACCGAGGCCGCCGCAACCTTGGCAATCCCCGCCACATCATCCAGAAGCGCCAGCAAACCGCTCATGCCAAATCCCTCAATCTCTGCCCGCGTTTGATGCGCAATCTGCCCGCTTCCGCGCCTCAGCACAAGCGTTAGCGCCACCGGCCAATGGCGGCAAATTTCCGTTAACGCCACCAGCTAAAATCGTTACCGCCACCATTCACATTTTGCGCTAACAGTCTCATTTAATGACGCTTTTCCCCCTTTTGACCCTACGGCCAGGGGGCTATATGGCGGCCAAAGGTTTTTGCTCGCTTGGAGACGCACTCATGACCATCAAAGTCGGGATCAACGGTTTTGGCCGCATCGGCCGCTGCACCCTGTCGCACATCGCCGCCTCTGGCCGCGACGACATCGAAGTGATCAAGGTGAACGCCACCGGCCCGCTGGAAACCGCGGCGCACCTGATCAAATACGACTCCGTGCATGGCCGTTTCCCGGGTGAAGTGACCATCGGCGACGGCACCATGAACCTGGGCCGCGGCGACATGCAGATGTTCTCTACCTACGACATGAACGAGCTGGACTGGGACGGCTGCGACGTCGTTCTGGAATGCACCGGTAACTTCAACGACGGCGAGAAGGCCAAGACCCATATCGAGCGCGGCGCCAAGAAAGTGCTGCTGTCGGCCCCCGGCAAGAACGTCGACAAGACCATCGTCTATGGCGTCAACCACGACCAGCTGGAAGCCGGCGACAAGATGATCTCCAACGGCTCCTGCACCACCAACTGCCTGGCGCCGCTGGCCAAGGTTCTGGATGAGGCGTTTGGCATCGAGCACGGCATCATGACCACCATCCACGCCTACACCGGCGACCAGCCGACCCTGGACCGCCGCCACAAGGACCTGTACCGCGCCCGCGCTGCCGCCATGTCGATGATCCCGACCTCGACCGGCGCCGCCAAGGCCCTGGGTGAAGTGCTGCCGAACCTGAAGGGCCGCCTGGACGGTTCCGCCATCCGCGTGCCGACCCCGAATGTCTCCGCCGTCGACCTGACCTTCCGCGCCGGCCGCGACGTGACCGCCGAGCAGGTCAACGCCGCCGTCAAGGAAGCCGCCGAAGGCCCGATGAAGGGCGTGCTGGGCTTTGAGCCGGCACCGCTGGTCTCCACCGACTTCAACCACACCCCGGAAAGCTCGATCTTCGCACCGGACCAGACCCGTGTAGTCGAGGACCGCATGGTGCGCGTGCTGGCCTGGTACGACAATGAATGGGGCTTCTCGGTCCGCATGGCTGACGTCGCCGTGGCGATGGGCAAACTGGGCTAAGCCTGGCCCAACCCCTTGAGAAACCACGCCCGCTCAGGTTATCTGGGCGGGCGTTTTCTTTTGCGGCGGAGCCCCGATGACCAACCGGATTGCCATTTCCCTGGGCCTGTTCCTGATCTCCGCCGCCATTGTAGACATTGCCCTGTTTGGGGATCAGCACATGATCTTCCTGGGCAAGAAGCTGTTTGCCCTGATCGACTGGGTTGCCTTCTGGCGCTGAGCCGCCCTCACCGCTGTGGCCGCCCGCGCGCAGCGCACCGACGAAAGCACAAAGCCGGGCGTTAGCCCGGCTTTGCCATATTCAGTTCTGCTGGTAACTTAGGCGGTCTTGCCGAGACGCTGCAGCAGCTTGTCCTTGACCAGCGGTGTCACGAATTTCGACACATCGCCATCCAGCCGGGCGATTTCCTTGACCAGCTTGGAGGCGATCGCCTGATGCCGCGCCTCGGCCATCAGGAACACCGTCTCGATCGAGCTGTCGAGCGCGCGGTTCATGCCGACCATCTGGAACTCATACTCGAAATCCGCCACCGCCCGCAGGCCGCGCACGATGATCTGGGCGCCGACGTCGCGGGCGCAGTCGATCAGCAGGTTCTCAAACGGATGCGCAATGATCTCGGTGCCAGTCTCCTCGCTGAGCTTGGCGCATTCCGCCTCGATCATGCCGACCCGCTCCTCCAGGCCGAACAACGGCCCCTTGTCACGGTTGATGGCGACGCCGATCACCAGCTTGTCCACCAGCGCGCTGGCGCGGCGGATGATGTCGATGTGCCCGATGGTGATCGGGTCGAAGGTGCCGGGATACAGACCCACACGCATGGGCGGCCTCCTGCCTTGTCAGAATTTCTGCGCACGCAAACACATTTGCGGCTGGCAATGCAAGGGGGCAGAAATACGGACCCCCTGCCTGCGTCTCAGTGACCCATGATCATGTCCTGCAGCGCATCCTTCTCCATCGCCACCTGCGCCAGCTGCGCCTTGACCGCATCGCCAAGTGTAACGATTCCCACAAGCTTTCCGTCCTCGACCACCGGCATGTGGCGGAACCGGCCCTCGGTCATCTGCGTCAGCAGCTCGCCCACGTTGGACTGGCTGGTGCAGGTCACCAGCTTGCGCGTCATATAGGCGCTGACCGGCTGGTCGAGGCAGCCTGCCCCTTCTTTTGACAGTTCCCGGACAATGTCACGCTCTGACAGGATGCCATCCGGCGTTTCGCCGTCCGCGGAGACCACGACGGTGCCAAAACGGTTGTCCGCCATCACTTTTGCCGCCTCGGCCACGCTTGCATCCGGCTTGACTGTCACCACGCCGGTGCTGGCCTTGGATTTCAAAATGACCTGAACAAGCATACGGCAAACCTCCGAAATTTTATTGCGTTACAGCAAGGTTTGCCGCAACGCAGCTTTAAGTCAAGGATTCCAGCCGGGCCACCTCGTCGCGGATGCCTTTGGACAGCGCCTGGGCAAAACGGTTCAATCGCTCGCTGCGCTGGTCGCCCTGGTGGCGCACCAGGTGGAAACTGCGGGTGAGGCTCACCTTGTCTGTCAGGATCTTGCGCAGCATCCGGTGGGCCGGCAGGCTGAAGTCATGCGCTACGCAAATCGCCGTTCCTTGGGCTGCCATCTTGATCTGCACCGAGACCGAGTTGGAGGCCAGCGCCACCCGCTCAACCCCGATATCGTTCAGATAGTCGAGCTCCTTGTCGAAGATCATGTCCGGGATGTAGCCGATCATCTTGTGGCCCTTCAGATCCTCCAGCTTGGTGATCGGCGGGTGGTCCTTCAGATAGTGGCGCGAGGCCACCAGGTGCAGCTTGTAGTCGCAGATCTTCTGCACCAGCAGCTTGCCGGCCGTCGGCGCGCTGACGGTCACCGCCATATCCGCCTCGCGGCGGCTGAGGTTGATGACCCGCGGCAGCGCCACGATCTGGATATCCAGGTCCGGGTTTTCCTCGGCAATCTGGGCGCAGACCTGCGGCAGGATGTAGTTGGCACTGCCGTCCGGCGCGCCGATGCGGATTTGCCCGGACAGGGTATCGCTCGGCCCTGTCAGCGCTTCGGTGCCCGCCCGCATCGCCTGCTCCGCCGCCTCCGCATGCACCAGCAGCCGGTCGCCGGCCGCGCTCAGCGCATAGCCTTGCGGCGATTTCACGAACAGCGGCGTCTCCAGCGCAGCTTCGAACCGGGCGATCCTGCGGCCCACGGTGGCCGGGTCCATCTTCAGGACGCGGCCTGCTCCGGACAGGCTCGCCTCCCGTGCCACCGCCAAAAACACTTTCATATCATCCCACTGGGGATCCATCGGCCCGGTTCCTCCGTGTTCCTGTTAACGCCGCGTTAACCTTTTGCGTTCCTGCAAAGCCTCTTTGAAATCTTTCCTCTTTTCCGACGTTTTTTGCAAGCCTAGGATTATGGCAAGATGAACAGAGGAGGAACCGATGCAAGAACTCGGCCACTTTATCAACGGCAAGATCGTCTCCGGCACCTCGGGCCGCTTTGACGATGTCTTCAACCCGGCAACCGGCGAAGTGCAGTACAAATGCCCGATGGCAAGCGTTGCTGAAACCACCGACGCCATCGAAAAGGCCGCGGCGGCACAGCCGGCCTGGGGTGCAACCAACCCGCAGAAGCGCGCCCGTGTCATGATGGCCATGGTTGGCCTGATGAACCGCGACATGGACAAGCTGGCCGAGGCGCTGAGCCGCGAGCACGGCAAGACCATCCCGGACGCCAAGGGCGACCTGCAGCGCGGCCTGGAAGTGATCGAATACTGCGTCGGCGCACCGCAGATGCTGAAAGGTGAATTCACCGACAGCGCAGGCCCCGGCATCGACATGTACTCCATGCGCCAGCCGCTGGGTGTTGTCGGCTCGATCATGCCGTTCAACTTCCCGGCCATGATGCCGCTGTGGCACGTCGGCCCGGCGCTGGCCTGCGGCAACGCCGTGGTGCTGAAACCGTCCGAGCGCGACCCCTCCGTGCCGCTGATGCTGGCGGAGCTGTTCGTCGAGGCAGGCCTGCCCGAAGGTGTGTTCCAGGTGGTGAACGGCGACCGCGAGGCGGTTGACACCATCCTTGACAGCGAAATCATCCAGGGTGTGTCCTTCGTGGGGTCCACCCCGATCGCGCAGTACATCTATTCCCGCGCCACCGCCAACGGTAAGCGCGCCCAGTGCTTCGGCGGCGCCAAGAACCACATGATCATCATGCCCGACGCCGATCTGGACCAGGCCGCAGACGCGCTGGTCGGCGCAGGCTTCGGCGCGGCCGGCGAACGCTGCATGGCAATCTCGGTTGCGGTGCCGGTGGGTGAAGAAACCGCCGACAAGCTGATCGAAAAGCTGATCCCGCGCATCGAAACCCTGAAGGTCGGCCCCTACACCGCAGGCGACGACGTCGACCTGGGCCCGGTTGTGACCGCAGCCGCCAAGGAGCGCATCCTGGGCCTGATCCAGTCCGGTGTCGATCAGGGCGCTAAGCTGGTTGTCGACAATCGCGACTTCAAACTGCAGGGCTACGAGGACGGTTTCTTTGTCGGTGCTCACCTGTTCGACCATGTCACCCCGGACATGGACATCTACAAGCAGGAAATCTTCGGCCCGGTGCTTTCCACTGTCCGTGCAGGCACTTACGAGGAAGCCCTGAAGCTGGCGATGGACCACGAATACGGCAACGGCACCGCGATCTTCACCCGTGACGGCGACACCGCGCGTGACTTCGCCAGCCGTGTGAACATCGGTATGGTGGGCATCAACGTGCCGATCCCGGTGCCGCTGGCCTACCACACCTTCGGCGGTTGGAAGAAGTCGATGTTCGGTGACCTGAACCAGCATGGCCCGGACAGCTTCAAGTTCTATACCCGGACCAAGACCGTGACCTCCCGCTGGCCCTCGGGCATCAAGGAAGGCGGCGAGTTCAACTTCAAGGCAATGGACTAACCCCCTGCCCTTAAATCAGAAAGGCCCCGGACGCTCCGGGGCCTTTTTCTTTGCCCGCAACTTCTGCGGGACCTTCTCGACCGGCGCCCTTGCTCCCTTGGCAGCACAGTGCCGTTTAAAATGGAGCTTAAAGGTAAATAACGCTTGCTCCCCGCTGCCGCTCGTCTATCCGGTCTGCGACAGACAAAAAACGGCAGGCGCATGAGCAAGACACAAGAACCGAACCAGCCGCAGGCGGCCGCCAAGACCGCGCGCGACTGGGTCAAGATCCTGGCCCAATACCGGGAGCCAAATCTTTGGCGCAGCACCTTCGAGCTGGCGGTTACCGTCGTGCCTTTCCTATTGCTTTGGGCCCTGGCCTGGTGGTCGCTGTCGGTCAGTTATTGGCTGACGCTGGCAATCTCCGTCTTGATCGCCGCCTTCCTGCTGCGGCTGTTCACCATCCAGCACGACTGCGGGCACGGCTCCTTCTTCGCCAACCGCCATGTCAGCGACTGGACCGGCCGGATCATCGGGGTCTTGACCCTCACGCCCTATGACGTCTGGCGCCGAACCCATTCGATCCACCACAGCACCCACGGCAACCTGGGCAAGCGCGGCATGGGCGACATCCACACAATGACCGTGGCCGAATACCGCGCCGCCAGCCGCTGGGAGCGGCTGGTCTACCGGCTTTACCGCCACCCGGTGACCCTGTTCGGGATCGGCCCCGGATACCTGTTCTTCCTGCAGAACCGCATTCCCTATGGCCTGACCGGCCAAGCGCGCTACTGGATCAGCGCCATGGGCACCAACGCGTCGATTCTCGCGGCGCTGGGGCTGATCTGGTATTTCGGCGGCCTGATGCCGCTCTTGCTGATCTTCCTGCCCGCCACCCTGATCGCCGCCACCGCCGGCCTGTGGCTGTTCTATGTCCAGCACCAGTTCGAGACCACCCAATGGGAGCAGGAACAGGATTGGCAGCTGCACGATGCCGCCCTGCACGGCAGTTCGCACTATGTGCTGCCGCCGGTCCTGCAATGGCTCAGCGCCAACATCGGCATTCACCACGTGCACCATCTGTACAGCCGCATCCCGTTTTACCGCCTGACCGAGGTGCTGCGGGACCACGCGGAACTGGCCGAAGGCAACCGGATGACCATCCGCGAAAGCCTGGCCAATGCCCGGCTGCACCTGTGGGATGAAGACAGCCGCCGGCTGCTGTCGTTTGCGCAGGCCCGCCATCTCTGCAACTGAGCACCTCGAAGCCTGCAATCCGGCCCGGGCGGCGGTCTTCCGCCGCTTGCGGCATCACAAGGGTGTGAGGCGCTGCGTTTGCGTCCTGACGCCACTGGAAATTCCTGAGCGGCTGATTATCTTGCGCGGAGTTTTCGAGCAGCACGGTTGAGGAAAAATGACAAAACTCCGTATCACCCGCCGCGCCACCCTGATGGGCCTGGGCGCCACCCTGGCCACTCCCGCCATCCTGCGCGCGGAATCGACAGATGCCTTCCCGCAGAACGAACCGGTGATCCGCGAACAGGTTCCGGTGCAGCGCAATGTCTCCGCCTTCTCGCAGCAGAACTGGCAGGACCATTTCGAAGAGCTGGGCGCAGGCTGCCTGCTGGCCGATATCAGCTCCCGCGCGCTGCATTACTGGGGGCCGGACGGCGAGACCTACCGCCTGTTCCCCTCCTCTGTGCCGATGACCGAAGAGCTGACCAAACGCGGCTACACCGAGGTCGTGCGCAAGGCGGAAAATCCCAGCTGGACCCCGACCCAGTCGATGCGCGAGCGCGACCCCACGCTGCCGGTCCGCATTGAAGGCGGCGACCCCGGCAACCCGCTGGGCACCCGGGCGATGTATCTGGACTGGCCCGCTTACCTGGTGCACGGCACCCATGACACCCGCAAGATCGGCCGCCAAAGCTCCTCCGGCTGCATCGGCCTTTACAATCAGCACGTGGAAGAGCTGTACGAGCTGGTGCAGGTCGGCACTCAGGTCCGGCTGCTGTAAGCCTGTTGAGCTTCAGCCCCGCTAAAAAGAGGGAGTGCAGGCTGACCTGCACTCCCTTTTTCGTTTTTTGGCAGCCTCCGATTCAGGCAAGGCTGATATGATCCGGTTTCAGCCTGGCATTGTAACGCTCCAAAGCTTTCTCCATCAAAGCCTCGAAGTTGCGGGTGAATTTTGCCGTGTCGTACAGCGGACCGTTGGCGATCCCCTCCTTCAGGCGCGCTTTGATGCCAGCCAGATACTCCGGATCGCGCGCCAGTTTGAGCGCCAGCGCCTGATACTGCTGCGGTGTCGCAACGGCGAGGTCCGGAACACCCGCGCAGTCCACCAGGCTGGTGGCCACCCGCGCGGCAAACTGCTTGCCGGTTTTTGTGACAACAGGCACCCCTGCCCACAATGCGTCACTGGCAGTCGTATGCGCATTCACGGCGAAGGTATCCAAGAACACATCCGCCAGCTGCAAGCGGGCCAGGTGCTCTTTCTGATCGGCAAAACCCGCAAACACAATGCGTTCCGGTCCGATGCCCCGTTTCTTGGCCTCCTTCAGGATGTTCTCTCTGGCCTTGCCCTGCGGCGCATAGAACCAAAGCACACTGTCCGGAACCCGATCCAGCAGTTTCATCCAGACGTCAAATTCATCCGGCGATACCTTGTAGGGGTTGTTGAAGGAGCAGAAAACGAAGGCATCCTCCGGCAGCCCCGCTTCCGCCCGAGTGGGGATGTCATCAGAAGCTTCGCGCTGGTCGTCGTTCGGCTGATAGCAGTCCGGCATGTAGAGGATCTTTTCGGTATAATACTTGCGGAGCTTTTCCGGGATCGTAACCGGGTCGGCCACCATATAATCCATTTCGTCGACCCCTGATGTTCCCGGGTACCCGAGATAAGTCACATGCACAGGCGCCAGGCGGTTGTTGAAGATATTCACCCGGTTGCCCTTGGTGTACCCCTTCAGGTCAATCGCAATATCCAGGCCGTCCTCACGCGCGACCGCGGCGATTTCGTCATTTTCCAGGCCGGCGACCTGTTTGTACACGTCGGCGGCGTGTTCAGCCCGCAGCCGGCCTTCCTGGTCATTCACCTCGCCGTAGTCATAAATGAAGATTTCAAACCGGTCGCGGTCATGCAGTTCCAGCTGGCGCCCCATCAGGAACATCGTGGCGTGATTGAAGAAATCGTTGGAGAAGTACCCGAGGCGGATCTTGCGGCCTTCGGCCCGCGGCCGTTCGAACACGGCGGCTGAGGTATCGGATTTTGCGAGCTCCGCAGCCTTGACCGAAAATTTCCTTTGCAGGCCCGGATCATCCACCATCGACAGGAAGGCGAACGGGTCAATCCCCACATCCGTCTTGCGGAACACCTGAACCCGCTTCTCCCGGTTCCCCAGATCCGTCCAGTCGCAGATCCGGCGGCGCAGAAAGACTAGCCGTGCCAGCGCTGTCGCATTGTTGGGGTCAAACTTCACCGCAGCGTCAAAATAGTTGATTGCCTCTTCATCCTGGTTCAGCCGCATCAGGTAGCTGCCGATATAGGACAGGGATTTGGAATTGGAGGGATCCAGCCGAAGCGCATCAATGTGGGCCAGGATCGCCTTGTCATGCCGGTTCATCATTTCCAGCACTTCGCCGAGCGAGGCGTAGATCAGCCGGTTTTTGTCATCCAGCTCCAGCGCCTGGCGCAGCAGGTACTCGGCATCTGAGAATTGCCGCTTCAGCGCAAGCTTGCGGGCCTTGGCATGCAATGCCTTGGCCTGCGCCTGCGGTGAGCCGCTGGTTTGCTTGACCATGCCGTGCCGCATCGACAGCGCAAAACCGGCGCGGGCATTGCTGCCGACCGCGCCGGCAAAGGCCTGTTTCGTCTTGTCCGCGTCTTTGGGTCCGGAGGATGCCAGAAAGTGCTGCGCCCCTGAATTCGACACTGGGTCTACTCCTTTTGGAATGCATCCGCAGGATTCACCTGCGAGTGATCGGTTTGGGACAGAGTTTCGCCGAAGTTTCTTAACATTCTCCTCACCATGCCTGCCCGCCCTGCGGCATTGCTGCACGGCGGCTTTGCATTTGCGCAGCTTGCCTCAACGTCCCGCCGGCGCTATTAAATAAACAACTGTTCAATTCATTGCGCCACGGGAGGAGCTGAACATGGATTTCGCACTCACAGAGGAACAGCAGGCCATCTTCGACATGGCCCATGCCTTTGGCCAGGAGAACATCGCGCCGCACTCCCGCCAGTGGGAGAAAGACGGCACCATCCCCAAATCGCTGTGGCCGCAGCTAGCCGAGCTGGGGTTCGGCGGGCTGTACGTCTCTGAGGAATACGGTGGTTCCGGACTGTCCCGGCTCGACGCCACCCTGGTGTTCGAAGCGCTGGCAATGGCCGATCCGGCGGTTGGCTCGTTCTTGTCGATCCACAACATGTGCGGCGGCATGATCGACAAGTTCGGCTCCGAAGAGACCAAGCAGAAATGGCTGCCCAGCTTGTGCTCGATGGAGAAGATCTTCTCCTACTGCCTGACCGAACCGGGCTCCGGCTCCGACGCGGCGGCCCTGAAAACCCGCGCCGAGCGCAGCAACGAAGGCTACACGCTGAACGGCTCCAAGGCATTCATCTCCGGCGGCTCCTATTCCGACGCCTATGTCGTTATGTGCCGCACCGGCGAGGATGGCCCCAAGGGGATCTCCACCGTGGTGGTCGAGGACGGCGCCCAGGGCCTGTCCTTCGGCGCGCTGGAGGACAAGATGGGCTGGAAGGCGCAGCCGACCTCGCAGGTGCAGTTCGACGATTGCAAGATCCCGGCGGACAACCTGATCGGCGAGGAAGGCAAAGGCTTCTCCTACGCGATGGCAGGGCTGGACGGCGGCCGCCTGAATATTTCGGCCGGCGCGCTTGGCGGCGCCCAGGCAGCGCTGGATCAGACCGTGCAGTACATGTCTGAGCGCAAGGCCTTCGGTAAGCCGATCAACCAGTTCCAGGCGCTGCAGTTCCGGCTGGCGGAGTATGAGACCCGCCTTCAGGCCGCGCGCACCTTCCTGCGCCAGGCGGCGTGGAAGCTGGACAACGGCGCCCATGACGCCACCAAGTTCTGCGCCATGGCCAAGCTGATGGTCACCGACACTGCCTTTGACGTTGCCAACGGCTGCCTGCAGCTGCACGGCGGATACGGCTACCTGGCCGACTACGGCGTCGAGAAGATCGTGCGCGACCTGCGGGTGCACCAGATCCTGGAAGGCACAAACGAAATCATGCGCCTGATCGTCGCGCGCCAGCTGATTGCGGAGTAACCTGCAATCAGCACACTGCCCGCGGCAACACATACTGACGGAGCACGCCCGATGAGTGATATCCATATCCGCAAATCCGGCCAGGCCGGCCGCATCACCTTCACCCGCCCCAAGGCGCTGAATGCGATGAGCTATGAGATGTGCATGGCGATCGACGCTGCCATGCGCGAGTGGGCCGAAGATGACGACGTCAAGCTGGTGGTGATCGACGCCGAGGGCGACAAGGCCTTTTGCGCCGGCGGAGATATTGCCGAGCTTTATGACACCGGCACCAAGGGCGACTACTCCTATGGCCGCATCTTCTGGCGCGACGAATACCGGCTGAACGCCCGCATCTTTGAGTACAAGAAGCCGGTGATCAGCTTCATGCAGGGCTTCACCATGGGCGGCGGCGTTGGCATCGGCTGCCACGGCACTCACCGGGTTGTCAGCGAAAGCAGCCAGATCGCCATGCCGGAGGTCGGTATCGGCCTGGTGCCGGATGTGGGCGGCTCCCTGATGCTGGCCCTGGCGCCGGATCACTTGGGTGAATACCTCGGCATGACGGCAGCGCGGATGGGTGCAGATGACGCGATCCTCGCAGGCTTTGCCGATTATTTCATCCCGCAGGATCAATGGCCCGCGCTGATCACCGCTCTGGAGGAATCCGGCAGCGCCAAGCTGGTCGAGGACGCAGCCGAAATCGCCCCTGAGGGCAAGCTGCGCGCAGTCCGCGAGGACACGGCCAAGTACTTCGGCAAGGGCAGCCTCGAAGCCATCCTCGAGGGCCTCCAGGCCGAAAGCAGCGAGTTTGCAAAAGGTGCGCTGAAATCCCTGACCCGCAATTCCCCGCTGTCGATGGCCTGCACGCTGGCGATGCTGCAGCAGCTGCGCGACCAGGGGCCCGCCATCCGCCGGGCGCTGGATCTGGAATACCGCTTTACCTACCGCGCGATGGAAAAAGGCGATTTCCTGGAAGGCATCCGGGCCCAGATCATTGACAAGGACCGCAATCCGCAGTGGCAATATGCCGGTCAGGAGGTCCCCGCGGCAGCGGTTGAGGACATGCTGGCGCCGCTCGGCGCGGATGCGCTGACATTTGAGGAGGAACTCGCATGAAGATCGGATTTATCGGACTTGGCAACATGGGCGGCCCGATGGCCGCCAACCTGGCCAAGGCAGGCCATGAGGTGACCGGCTTTGACATGGCCGATGTCAGCATCGACGGCGTGAAAATGGCCGCATCCGGCCCCGAGGCCGCAGCGGGCGCCGATGCGGTGATCACCATGCTGCCCAACGGTGCCATCCTGCGCCTGGTTGCGGCTGAGGTCATCCCGGCCATGACCAAGGGCGCCGCCTTCATCGATTGCTCCACCGTTGATGTGGACTCCGCCCGCGCCGTGGCAGAGCAAGCAGGCGCAGCAGGCCTGCTGGCCGTGGACGCGCCGGTTTCCGGCGGCATCGGCGGCGCGGCAGGTGGCACGCTCACCTTCATGGCCGGCGGCTCGGCTGAGGCGTTTGCAGCGGCGGAACCGCTGTTTGATATCATGGGCCAGAAAGCCGTGCATTGCGGCGAGGCAGGTGCCGGCCAGGCCGCCAAGATCTGCAACAACATGATCCTCGGCGTCACCATGATCGCTACCTGCGAAGCCTTTGCGCTGGCCGACAAGCTGGGCCTGGACCGGCAGAAGATGTTCGACGTCGTCTCGACCTCCTCCGGCTACAGCTGGACCATGAACGCCTATTGCCCGGCCCCCGGCGTTGGCCCGAAGTCGCCGGCCGATAATAACTACCAGCCGGGTTTCGCGGCGGAGCTTATGCTCAAGGATCTGGGCCTCAGCCAGCAGGCCGCCGAAAGTGCCGATGCCGACACGCCGATGGGCGAACTGGCCATGGCGCTCTACAAGAAGTTCGTCGAGGAGGAAGACGGCAAGGGCATGGACTTCTCCGCCATGCTGCCCCGTTTTGAAAAGCGCAGCCGGGACGGCTGAACGGATTTTTCAAGAACGCCAGCCCTTTGGCGGACGGAATGAAACCAAGAAAGGCAGCCCGGAAACGGCTGCCTTTTCCTTTAGGCCTGCGAAAATACCCCTAAAATTTGAGTAAACTCCAGAATTCCGGCACCAGCCTGCCACAGTTCCGTCCAAGTTCAGAACCATTCCGGTAAGCAACCGTAAAACCTTGCACACCCGGAGGCAGGCTGTCCGATATGGCCACGGCAACGGAACTGAATATCAACACTTCCGCAACCGCCACCCAGATGGCGGAGGAGATCTTTGGCGACGGCGTCACCGTCACCAGCGCCAGCTACAGCGGCGACGACCTGTCATCGGGCATCTACTCCGGCGCCGACACCAGCACGCCCGGCGTGGCGCCCGCGGACTCGGGGGTGATCCTGTCGACCGGCTATGCCCGCGACTTCACCAACAGCGACGGCTCCGCCAACACCAATGTCCGAAGCAACACCAGCACCAACACGTCCGGCGTCAACCGGGACGCCGATTTTGATGCCCTGGCCGGCGCCACCACCCGCGATGCCTCCTTCATGGAGATCGAGTTCATCCCGGACGGCGACACGCTGACCATCGATTTCGTGCTCTCCTCCGAGGAATACCCGGAGTTCGTGGACTCGCAATATAACGACGTGGTCGGTGTCTGGGTGAACGGGGTCGAAGCCCAGGTCTCCATCGGCGACGGCACTGCCTCGATCGGCAACATCAACGATGGCTCCGAAAACATCTATGTCGACAACACCGGTGACCAGTTCAACACCGAGATGGACGGCTTCACCATCACCCTGACCTTTGTCGCTCCGGTGAACGCAGGCGAGGTCAATACCCTGAAGATCGGCGTCGCCGACACCTCCGACAGCAACTATGACACCAACCTGCTGATTGCTGGCGGTTCGGTGCAGACTGCCGTCGTGGCGCAGGATGACCAGGAAGACATCGCCATCAACAAAACCAGGGTCATTGATGTCCTGGAAAACGACAGCACGTCCGGCGGCACGCTGACCATCACCCATATCAATGATCAGGCGGTCTCCGCCGGTGATACCGTCACCCTGACCACAGGCCAGAAGATCACACTGAACGATGACGGCACCCTTACCGTGGTCACCGACGGCGACCTGGAAACTGTCTACTTCAACTACACGGCGGATAACGGCCTCGGCAACTCCGACACCGGCCTGGTCGGGATCAATCAGACGGTGCCCTGTTTCCTGCGCGGCACCATGATCCGCGTGCCAGGCGGCGAAATCCCGGTCGAGGAGCTGCGCCCCGGCATGCAGGTCCTGACCTACGACAACGGCCCCCAGACGCTGCAATGGACCGGCAGCCGCCGCGTCGCCTGCACGCCGGACACCGCCCCGATCCGGTTTGCCAGGGGCAGCTGCGGAAACGAACGCGACCTTTACGTCTCTCCCCAGCACCGGATGCTGATCTCCGGCGGCCAAGCGGAGCTGCTGTTCGGCGAAGAGGAAGTGCTGGTCAAGGCCAAGGACCTGGTCAACGGCAAGACCATCCGCCCGGCGCTGGAGATGCAGGAGGCGGAATACATCCACCTGCTGTTTGGCCGCCACCAGATTCTCTGGGCAGACGGCGCGCTGAGCGAAAGCTACCAGCCCGGCCCGGAAACCGCAGCGGGTTTTGATTCTGCCACGCTGGCGGAAATCCGCGACTTGTTCCCGGAACTCTGCGCCAAAACTGGCCGCGGTTACGGGAATGCCGCCCGGCTGTCCCTGCGCAGCTTTGAAGCGCGGGTTCTTGCCGCTGCCTGAGTGCCAACTGGCGGCCCGCCGCCGCCGTTTTTTTGCTCTCTTGGTTTCTGCGCGCGGCCCGTTATGTGAGAGGCAGCGAAATAAGGACCCGCCGTAAATGGTACGCCGTCACATTGTTCCCCTCACCGTTCTTGCCGCGGCCTGTGCGCTGGCGATTCCGCTGGCGGCCGGCAATGGTTTTGACAATCCGGTTCCGGCAAGCTTCCAGTGCCCGCAGGGCATGGCAAAGAAATCCGGCCATTGCGTGCCGGGCCAGGCCAAGAAATTCTACCGCCGCGGAGACCACATCCTCGACGACTATACCTTTATCGGCAAGCCCGGAGGCTGGGCGCCGGACCCCTATGGCAGCTATGTGCAGGCGGGCGGCTATGTCTACCAGGTCAACCGGGAAACCCAGAAGGTGCTGCGCCTGATCGGTGCGGTGGCGGATCTGGCAAACTGACTTTCACCGCTGCCCGGCCATGGCCTCCAGGGTGTTCCGGGTGGCGTCATCGGCCGGGAACAGCATCTCGATACGCAGCTCCGACATTGCCAGGTCCCCGGTGCCGCCAAACTGGGTGATGGTGGAAAAGAACGACAGCACCTGCCCGCCCATCCGGTAGCGGGCCGGGATCACCGCAGGCAGCACACCGTCCCCTGAGGCCGCCGCCGTCACGTTCCGCTGCAGCCGTTCGATCGCCTGCTCCAGAACCGGGTCGGAGCCGCAATACGCCAATTCGGTCCGCAGCCGCGCCAGGCTGTGCCGTTCAACCTCCTCCAGATTGTCCAGCGCCACCCGCAGCGCCTCGATCAGGCTGCTGCCGGGGCCAAGCCCTGCGGCGCCCAGCATCGCCGCCGCAGCCTGGTTCAGGCGCAGCAACTGCCAGTGGCGGCCAATCACCATCGCCGGAAACGGCTCGTGCCCTTCCAGCATCCGCTCCGCGGCCTGCCACAGCGGCGCCAGTTCTGCATCATCCATCGGCCGCTGCACATAGGCCGGCGCCAGGCCAGCCGCCGTCAGCAGCTGATTTCGGGCCGAAACCGGCACCTGCAGCTCATCACTCAGCCGCAGTACCATCCCCCGGCTGGGCTGCGCGCGCCCGGTTTCCAGAAACGACAGATGCCGCGGCGACACTCCGGCGCTCAGCGCCAGCTCCATCTGGCTCAGCCGCCGGACCTGCCGCCATTTCTTCAAAACCCCGCCAAACCCCGCCGTCATCGCTGCCTCCTGCCTGACCGCCACTCTACCGCAAGCCCAACCGAATTCACTTACCTCCAAGGTAATTGTTTTCACTCTCCATCCGCTTGCAGGCTGAAGCCAGTTCACAACAGGAGGTCCCGATGACCCACTCCGCTTCCGTCCGCTGGCTCAAAACCGCCGCGGTGCTCTCCACCGCCTTCGGGCTTGCCATGGTGCTGGCATTGGCCACACCGCTCTCTCAGGCCCTCAGTTTCTTCCTGGACCTGGCCTTTCTGCCCTTGGATGGCGGACAAGCGTTGCGCCCCGGCCCGGCGTCACTGATGTCCGCCATCAGCGGCGGTCTGCTGTGCGGCTTTTGCGTCCTGATCTATCTGGTGACAGAGCATGTCTACAAGGCCAGCCCTGGCCTGGGCCGCCGCCTGCTGATCCCGGCGCTCCTGGCCTGGTACATTCCCGACAGCCTCGGCTCCCTCGCCGCGGGCGCCTGGTTCAACGTGGTGATGAATTCGGCCTTCCTGGCCCTGTTCCTGATGCCGCTGCTGGTCGCCCGTCCAGATGCCGCCCAAACGGCATAAGAAAAGGGGCGGATCCGCCCCCTTTCATCTTTCCCAAAATACTCCGGGGTGAATTGGCCAAAGGCCAAGAGGGGCGGCGCCCCTCGCCCTACTCCGCCGCCACTTTTCGCGCCGCCAGAATGTCCTTCAGATAACGCCCGGTGTGGCTGCGCGGCTCATCAGCTACCGCTTCCGGCGTGCCCGCCGCAACAATCTCGCCGCCGCCGTCACCACCTTCGGGCCCGATGTCAATGATCCAGTCGGCGGTCTTGACCACATCCAGGTTGTGCTCGATCACCACAACCGAGTTGCCCTGCTCTACCAGCTCGTGCAGTACTTCCAGCAGCTTCTTCACATCCTCGAAATGAAGCCCCGTGGTCGGCTCATCGAGGATATACAGCGTCCGCCCGGTGGAGCGTTTCGACAGTTCCTTGGACAGTTTCACCCGCTGCGCCTCGCCGCCGGACAAGGTGGTCGCCTGCTGGCCCACCTTGATATAACCAAGGCCAACCCGCATCAGCGCATCCATCTTGTCGCGGATTGCCGGCACCGCCTGGAAGAACTGCTGCGCATCTTCCACTGTCATATCCAGCACATCGGCAATGCTCTTGCCCTTGAACTTGATCTCCAGCGTCTCACGGTTATAGCGCGCGCCCTTGCAGGTCTCGCAGGTCACATAGACGTCGGGCAGGAAGTGCATCTCGATCTTGATCACACCGTCGCCCTGGCAGGCCTCGCAGCGGCCGCCCTTGACGTTGAAGGAGAACCGCCCGGGTTTGTAGCCCCGCGCCTTGGCCTCCGGCAGGCCGGCAAACCAGTCGCGGATCGGGGTGAAGGCCCCGGTGTAAGTGGCTGGATTGGAACGCGGAGTCCGCCCGATCGGGCGCTGGTCGATGTCAATCACCTTGTCCAGATGCTCCAGCCCCTTGATGCTCTCGCAGGGCGCAGGCGTCTGGCGTGCACCGTTGAGGCGCATGGAGGCGGTCTTGAACAGCGTCTCGATGGTCAGCGTCGACTTGCCGCCGCCCGACACGCCGGTCACGCAGACGAACTTGCCCAGCGGGAATTCCGCCGTCACCTCTTTCAGGTTGTTGCCGGTGGCCTTCACCACCTTGATCTTCTTCTTGTTGCCCTTGCGGCGCTTGGCCGGGACCGCGATCTCACGGGTCCCCGCCAGATACTGGCCGGTGATCGAGCCTGCATCCGCCGCAATCGCCTGCGGGGTGCCGTGGCTCACCACCTCGCCGCCATGCACCCCGGCACCGGGGCCAATGTCAAAGACGTAATCCGCCTGCCGGATCATGTCCTCGTCATGCTCCACCACGATCACCGTGTTGCCCTGATCGCGCAGGTTCTTCAGCGTGCCGATCAGCCGGTCATTGTCGCGCTGGTGCAGCCCGATGGACGGCTCGTCCAGCACATACAGAACCCCGGTCAGGCCGGAGCCGATCTGCGAGGCCAGCCGGATCCGCTGGCTCTCGCCGCCGGACAGGGTGCCGGATGAACGGGACAGCGTAAGATACTCAAGACCAACGTTATTCAGGAAGCCAAGGCGTTCCCGGATCTCCTTAACGATGGCCCGGGCGATCTCCTGCTTCTGCTGGCTCAAATGGTTCGGCACATCCTCGATCCAGGCCAGCGCCTCGCGGATCGACTTCTGCACCACCTGCCCCACATGCACACCGGCGATCTTTACCGCCAGCGCTTCATCCCGCAGCCGGTAACCATCGCAGTGGTGGCAGGGCCGGTTGTTCTGGTACCGCTCGAATTCCTCGCGGATCCAGTTGGAATCCGTTTCGCGGTAACGGCGCTCCATATTCGGAATGACGCCCTCGAATGTACGCTCCACCTGATAGACCCGCCCGCCCTCGTCATAGCGGAACAGGATCTCCTCCTCGCCCGAGCCATAGAGGAACACCTTCTGCACCTTCTCGGGCAGGTCCTTCCAGACGGTGTTCTTGTCGAACTCGTAATGCCGCGCAATGGCTTCGATGGTCTGCAGGAAATAAGGCGACTTGCCCTTGCGCCAGGGCGCCAGCGCGCCGTCGTAGACCTTCAGCGATTGATCCGGCACCACCAGCCGCTCGTCAAAGAACAGCTCCACCCCTAGGCCGTCGCACTGCGGACAAGCGCCGAAGGGCGCGTTGAAGGAGAACAGCCGCGGCTCGATCTCGGGAATGGTAAAGCCGCTGACCGGGCAGGCAAAGTTTTCGCTGAAGGTGATCCGCTCCGGAGCGCCTTCCTTGGGCGCGGTCTCCAGAATCGCAATGCCGTCAGCCAGATCCAGCGCGGTGCGAAGCGAGTCCGCCAGGCGTGTCTCCATACCTTCACGCACCACCAGGCGGTCGACCACCACGTCGATGTCATGGCGGAACTTCTTGTCCAGCACCGGCGGCTCGTCGAGTTCATAGAACTCCCCGTCCACCTTCACCCGCTGGAAGCCCTGCTTGCGCAGTTCCAGGAATTCCTTCTTGTACTCGCCCTTGCGGTCGCGGACGATCGGCGCCAGCAGGTAGCCGCGGGTGCCCTCTTCCATTTCCATGATCCGGTCGACCATGTCCTGCACCTGCTGCGCTTCGATTGGCAGCCCGGTGGCCGGCGAATACGGCGTGCCCGCGCGGGCAAACAGCAGACGCAGATAGTCATAGATCTCCGTCACCGTGCCAACGGTGGAGCGCGGGTTCTTCGACGTCGTCTTCTGCTCGATCGAGATCGCCGGGCTGAGGCCGCTGATATGGTCCACATCCGGCTTTTCCATCATGTCGAGGAACTGGCGCGCATAGGCCGACAGGCTCTCGACATAGCGGCGCTGGCCCTCGGCATAGATGGTGTCGAACGCCAGCGACGACTTGCCCGAGCCGGAAAGGCCAGTGATCACCACCAGCTCATCGCGCGGAATATCCACGTCGATGCTTTTCAAATTGTGCTCGCGCGCGCCGCGCACTTCGATGGATTTCAGCTCAGCCATAATGCCCCCGTACCCGCGCCCGCCGAACCCTTGGCGGTCGCCCGCCCTACAGATAGGGAATGCCGTGGAAAACGCCAAGCCCCAAAAGAGAACATTGCGCGAACAAGAGGAAGTTTGCTGACAGCAGCTGGCAGCAGCTCGAACGTACCTGCTATCGGGTCCGGATTTCCTCCGAAATCCGGCGCGCCGCGCATCGCGCGGCGCTACGCCCAACGGAAGACGGTCCCCAAAGGGGACCGGCGACGGGCGGGAGCGCCACTTACGCCGGAAGACCGCGCCGCCGGGCCGCCAGCAGCAGATGCACCGCTGCGCCGCTCAGGAACAGCACCACCAGCGCAGCCATCATGCCGCCGAATCCCGCTGCCGACAGCGACAGCACCATCAGCGGCGTGCCGATCGTGTTCCCCAGGTTGCCCATCTGCGCCATCGCCCCGCTGGCCTGCGCCCGCGACACGGCGGTTTCGTTCAGCTGCGGCACCGCAGCAAAGGAGCCGCCCTGCACCAGCCCCATCGCACCGGCCATGGCGATACAGGCGAGCGGCGCCCCCGGCATCATCCACAGCCAGGCAGCCGCTGCCGCGCAGGCCAGGAAGCCCAGCTGCGCCAGCCGCACCCCTGGCAGGAACCGCAGCAGGTAAACGCCCAGCGTCATCGACACCGCAATGCTCGCCAGCGGCATCATCCCCAGAACGAACCCGCTCGCCTCTTCCGCGATATAGGGCGGGATCACCGTCAGCACCGCCACAAAGCAGCAGGTATAAAACAGCCAGCCCGCTGCAGGCGCCGATATCCAGGGGGAGCGGTAGATGGGCAGATGCTGCCCCGGCAAGTCCGCCAGCCGCGGCAGCGGCGCCCGCTCCGGCACCGGAACCGAGCGCAAGGCAACGCTCAGCAGCACCGCCAGCCCGGCCATCACCATTGCATGGGCGCCAAACAGCGCCAGAAGCCCCCAGGCGCGAACCAGCGGCAGGCCAAACCAGGCCAGCAGGGTAAAGGCGACAGCAAAAAACGTGCTCCACAGGGTCATCGCCAGCCCCCGGCCCCGGTCAGAGCTCAGCTGCGCAATCAGCACCGGGCCGGCCACCACAATGCCAAGGTGCGACAAGCCCTCGACCACCCGGGTTGCCAGGAACAGCCCAAACGGCAAATGCAGCGCCTGCACCGCTGACATCGCCGCACCGGCCCAGAGCGCCCAGACCAGGGTGCGCCGGTAGCCAAAGGCGGCCGCATAGAGCCCCGCCACCGCGCCCAGCAGAATGCCCAGCGTGCCGACCAGCGAGACGGAAAAGCTGAGAGCATTGCCCGCCTGCGGATACAGTTCGCCCATGCGGCCGAAGATCACCGAGATCTTGCCGTATTGCGCCGCGGCCCCCAGCCCCGCGGCCCAGACCGCCAGTATAAGCCCCCAGCGGGACTTTCCGCCATCCGTCAAGTTTCCGCCCTCAAATAGAAAAAGCAGGCACGCACCCGCGCCTGCTTTTCCTGTCCTGCCCGCATAAGCCGCCCGCAGCAAGAGCCGCGGCGCGGGAATGCTGCGTCACATGTGAATGACGCGGCCGAAGGCGTCGAGCACCGATTCATGCATCATCTCGCTCAGCGTCGGATGCGGGAAGACGGTGTTCATCAGGTCTTCCTCGGTGGTTTCCAGCTGGCGGCCCACCACATAGCCCTGGATCATCTCGGTCACCTCGGCACCGACCATATGGGCGCCCAGCAGTTCGCCGGTTTTGGCGTCAAAGATGGTTTTCACCATGCCCTCTGCCTCACCCAGCGCAATCGCCTTACCGTTGCCGATGAAGGGGAAGCGGCCGACCTTGATGTCATAGCCCAGTTCCTTGGCCTTCGCCTCGGTATAGCCGACGGAGGCCACCTGGGGCTGGCAGTAGGTGCAGCCGGCAATGCTTTCCGGCTTCACCGGATGCGCGTGCTTGCCCGCGATCAGTTCGGCCACCATGACGCCCTCGTGCGACGCCTTATGCGCCAGCCAGGGCGCACCGGCGATGTCGCCGATGGCATAGAGGCCATCCACGCCGGTGCGGCAGAATTCATCGGTGATCACATGGGTGCGGTCGACCTTGACGCCCAGCTCTTCCAGGCCCAGGCCCTCGACGTTGCCGACGATCCCCACGGCGGAAATCACGGTGTCGAACTCCTGTTTCTCTACCTTGCCGCCCACTTCGATATGGGCCGTCACCTTGCCCTTGCCGCGGTCCAGCTGCTTGACCATGGCTTTCTCCATGATCTTCATGCCCTGTTTGACAAAGGCCTTCTTGGCAAAGGCGGAGATTTCCGCGTCCTCGACCGGCAGCACCCGGTCCATCACCTCAACCACCGTAGTGTCGGCACCCAGCGTGTTGTAGAAGCTGGCAAATTCGATGCCGATGGCGCCGGAGCCGATCACCAGCAGCTTCTTCGGCATCCGTACCGGCTGCAGCGCGTGCTTGTAGGTCCAGACCAGATCGCCGTCCGCTTCCAGCCCCGGCAGCTCGCGGGCGCGGGCGCCGGTGGCCAGAACGATATTCTTGGCGGTCAGCTCCTCGGTGCCCTTTTCGGTCTTGACCGAAACCTTGCCCTTGGCCGGAATGGACGCTTCGCCCATCACCACGGTGATCTTGTTCTTCTTCATCAGGTGGCCGATGCCGGAGGACAGCTGTTTCGCCACCCCGCGCGAGCGTTTCACCACCGCGTCCAGGTCATAGCCGATGTTTTCCGCCTTCAGGCCAAAATCCTTGGCCCGCTCCATCAGGTGGAACACTTCCGACGAGCGCAGCAGCGCCTTGGTCGGGATGCACCCCCAGTTCAGGCAGATGCCGCCCAGATGCTCGCGCTCGACCACACAGGTCTTCAGCCCCAGCTGTGCTGCCCGGATGGCGGCAACATAGCCCCCCGGCCCGGCGCCGATTACGATCACGTCATAGGATTGTGCCGCCATGCTGTCCCCTCGCCTTGAACAGGATCCATAAAACTAGTTTACCGTTAAACTATTTCTTTCTGCACTGCAATCATCCTCTTCTGCGGCATAGCGGCCATGCGTTTTACGGCAGACTTCCGCTTGGCAGCGAGGCTGGTTCCGGGCCAGCATAAGCGGAAACATGCGCTGCATTCCACTGCCGGGAGCGGAAGTTTATGACACGAACTGTTGCTGATCTTGCCAAGGCCCTTCTGAACGCCACCCTGATCCTGCTGGCGCTTTGCCTGTTCCTGGGATGGAAGCTGCTGGCGGCGGCCTCCGCCGTCACGGACAATGCGGCAGAGATCACCAGCCGTGTTGCGCCGCTGCATACCGCCGTGACCGGGCTGCAGGAAGAAGTCGCGGGCTTGCGCGCTGCCGTTCAGGACGGGACAGGCACTGCATCAGCCGCCCGTCTTGCCGGTGTCGAGGACCGTCTGGAACAGCTGCACGCCAGCCTTGCCGGAATGCGGGAGCTGCCGCAGCAGGCCGCGGCTCAGGCCGCCCGCGCCGGGGCGGCTGAGCTTGCCGGCCGCCTGACCGGCCTGCCTCACTGCAGCGGACAGAAAAACGCTGCGCCTCCGGGTTAGAAGCGCAGCGCATCTGAAAACAGCTTGCCGGGCGTGCTGGCTCAGCCAGCCGCTTGCATCTGCCGCACGGTCTCGCCGTAGCCGCCTGCCATGACATAGTCGAGCTCGGGCCCGGTGCTGGCGCGGTGCAGCGCCTCGTTGCGGTAGGGGAAGCGGCCGAACTGGCGGATCACTTCGCGGTGGGCGCGGGCATGCAGCAGGTTACTGCCGCCGCTCTCCGGCATCCGCTCCATCATCAGCCGGATGCAGCGTTCCTGGTCGCACAGGTTTTCCGAATGCATCAGCGGCAGGTAGAAGAACTGCCGCGCCGGCTCGTCGATTTTCATGTCCCACTTCTTGTTGATCGCCACCTTGGCCGCCGACAGCGACGCGCGGTCGCTGGCAAAGGCCTTGGCTTCGCCGCGGAACATGTTGCGCGGGAACTGGTCCATCAGGATGATGTAGGCCAGCATCCCGCTCGGGTAGGTCAGCCAGAAGGAGAAATTGCCCTCGCAGGCCTCCTCCCAGGTCTTTTGAAACTTATCGCGGATCTCCTGATCCAGCGCGTCATCCTGCAGATACCATCCCTTCTCGCCGACTTCGTCGAGCCAGAATGCAAGTATCTCTTCGGGACCAGCCATCGGTCGTAACTCCAAGTTTTTCCTGACCCTGATTTCAGGCCATTTTGCATATCCTTTACAAGTAACCTTGGGTCACAAATTACGACAGACAAGACCCCTGTGTGAAATAATCCTCACAATTCCCGCTGGTTAGCGCAATCAGTGCTCCGCGGCGGCGGATTCCTGCTCCTCCAGTTCGGTCTCGATGGCGTATTCTTGGGCAAACTCCACCGCGACCGGAGTCGCGGTCGGCGACATCGCGGCATAGCTGCCGGTTTCTTCGACCGGGACCGAGGCACGCTGGGTCGCGCGGTAGAGCGCATAGGCCGCCATCACGAACATCAGCGCGGCGATGAAGGTGAAGAAGCCCGCAGGCCCGAACACCGCATCCTCCATCAGCCAGCCGGTGATCACCGGACCGGCAATGGCCCCAAGCCCATTGATGAAGATCAGCCCGCCCGAGGCCGCCGCCATATCGTCGTGCTCCAGATAGTCGTTGGTGTAGGCAATCAGCAGCGAATAGAGCGGATTCGACAGGCCGCCGATGAAGAAGGCCGCCACCAGCAGCATCTTGAACTCCGCCCCGAACAGGAAGCCGATGACCGCGCCGCTGCCGCCTGCCACCGCGGCGCCAAGGATCAGCACCCGCCGGTCCATCCGGTCCGACAGCCAGCCCAGCGGGTACTGCAGGATCATAGCCCCGACATAGAAGGTGGAGACAAAAACCGACAACTGCGCCAGGCTGAGCCCGGCGGCGGATCCGTAAACCGCGCTCATGCCGAACTGGGCGGAGAACACGCCGCCCAGCAGGAACATGCCGACGCAGCCCAGCGGCGAGGTTTCCATCAGTTTTCTCAGGGTCATCGGCTTGGTGGTGTCAAAGGCCGGTGTTGGCGAGATCGACAGCAGGATCGGCCCGAAGGAAATCGAAACCAGGATCGACGCGATGATGAAGGCCTCATAGCCGGCCGGGTCGCCGACCTGGATCAGCATCTGCGCCGCGATGATGCCGATGGTCTGCACGATCATATAAAGCGACAGCGCCTTGCCCCGGTTGGTATTGTCGGCGGCATTGTTCAGCCAGCTCTCCGCGGTCACATACACGCCGGAGAAGCAGAACCCGATGATCATCCGCCCCAGCGCCCAGGCGACGGTGTTGGGCAGCAGCGGATAGAGGATCATCACCGCAGAAATGAAGGAGGCGAGCGCCGCAAAGACGCGCACGTGGCCGACACGCCGGATCATCTCCGGCGCCAGCCGCGAGCCGCCCAGGAAGCCGACGAAATAGGCCGCCATCACGATCGACATCTGGAAGGTCGAAAAACCCTCAAGCTCGCCGCGCACACCCAGCATGGTGCCCTGCAGGCCGTTGCCCACCATAAGCAGGCAAACGCCCAACAGCAGCGCCCAAGCGCTCGACAGTACCTGCAGCATTTTGATGCCTCCTTTGAAAGCAAAGCAGCCCTCCACTAGGGACGGCTGCCATCACATTTGAATGTTATGTCCGGGCGATCAAGGCTCGCGTGGCCGGTATCGCTGATTCTGATTTCAGTTTCATGACCCCGCTCGCGCGGTCAGAGGCCATGAGGGTCGCGGCGCTTGTCTATGGATTCGCGCCGCTTTTCTGATGTGGATCCGCCTTCGCCGGGATCAAAAGCGACGCGTCGCCATAAGAAAAGAACCGGTAGCCGCTGCTGACCGCATGCTCATAGATGCGCCGGATCTCGTCCTGCCCCATCAGGGCGGAGACCAGCATCAGCAGGGTCGACTTCGGCAGGTGGAAATTGGTCATAAGCGCATCCGCCACCTGGAAGTCGAATCCGGGGTAGATGAAAATATCGGTATCCCCTTCCCAAGCGTGGATCTGCCCGTCCTTGGCCGCGCTTTCAATCAGCCGCAGCGCCGTGGTGCCGACCGGGATGACCCGTCCGCCCGCCGCCTTGGTGGCAGCGATCTCCGCCGCGGCCTGTTCGCTAACCTTGCCCCATTCCGCGTGCATCCGGTGGGTGGTCACATCCTCCACCTTGACCGGCAGGAAGGTGCCCGCGCCCACATGCAGGGTGACATAGCTGATCTGCACCCCGCGCGCCTGCAGCGCCTCCAGCAGCGGCTCGTCGAAATGCAGCGAGGCGGTCGGGGCCGCCACCGCTCCCGAATTGCGGGCCCAGACGGTTTGATAATCGGTCTTGTCCTGCTCGTCCGCCGCCCGCTTGGCGGCGATATAAGGCGGCAGCGGCATCGCGCCGGCCTCGGCCAGGGCTGCGTCGAAATCGGTGCCGCTGAGGTTGAAGCGCAGATGCCCCTGGCCCTCTGCAATCTCTTCCAGCTTGGCGCTCAGGCCGTCGGAGAAGATGACATACTCGCCCGCCTTGATCTTCTTCAAGGGTTTAAGCAGCGCCGCCCAGGTGCCATCGGCGCGCGGCTCCAGCAGGGTTGCCTCGATCCTGGCGGCCACCGGGCCTTGCGCGCTGTCGCGGTGGCGCAGCCCGCTCAGCCGCGCCGGGATCACCTTGGTGTCGTTCAGCACCAGCCGGTCGCCGGGCTGCAGCCAATGCACCAGATGGGTCACTTGGCCGTCATGCAGGTCTCCGCCATCGGCCACCAGCAGCCGCGCTGAACTGCGCGGATTGGCGGGCCGGGTGGCAATCAGATCGTCGGGCAGGTCGAAGTCGAAATCGCTGAGTTTCATGGCGCGCGCTATAGGATGTGCTGCAGGGAAAATCTATGGCGATTTTCGCCCCCAGCCAGTTTACTTGTTGGCCCCCCGCGGGGTTTGGACTTGCGCCTCCCCCTCCTCCAGGAGTTCGCCGTCCACGGAAAACGCCCTGTTGTCGCCCGGCACTTTCGGTGCCGGACCGCGGAAGATCTCACGCAGGAACCCCGGCGCCAGCCCGGCCAGCGGGTTGACGGAGACAGACGGGTTGTCAGCGGTGCCGCGCAGGGTGAAGGTAAAGCCAAACAGCCCTTCACCGTCCCTGGGCGACAGCACCCGCCCGATGGCATTGAGCAGATAGACTGGCGAGATCACCCCGCGCATGTTCAGCCGGCTGCTGTTCAGATCATAGTTCCCGTCCAGAGACAGCCCCATCGACGGCCCCACGGCACTGCTCTGATGCAGGATCAGATGCGATCCGCCCAGCCGGAACCGCCCGTTCATGCTGGTGAACAGGATACCCTGACCGGTCATTTCATCCAGCAGGCCGACCAGGCTGATCGCATTCAGGATCGCCGCCATCGACGGCGCATTGCGCACCCGGATGTTGCGCACGCTGACCCGGCCGTCGTATTCGCCCGGCTTCTCCGCGGGGGTCAGGGTCATGTCGAAACTGCCGCCGCGGCCGTGCTCGAAAACGCCGGCAGAGCGGAACACGCCGCCGGCGTCATTGGCGCGGATGCGGGCCGCGGTGCCGTTGTTCCGCGGCACCACGGTGCCGGCCACGGGCGTCTGCCCGTTCAGGCGGGCGGTAAACTCGCCGTTCATGCCGCCGCGGGTCGAGAACCGCCCCTGGAAGTTCCGCAGCCCGATACTGTCGGTCACCTGCAGGTTCTCCAAGCGCAGAGAGATCGGGACCGGAGATCCGCCGCTGCCGCCGCCACCGCTGCCGGAGGTTGCGGAAAACGGCGAGCGGTTCAGGTCCAGCCTGCCGCCGGTCACCTCGATGGCAGGTGCTGCGTTGCCGCGGCCTTGGAAGGTCACCGCCCCCTGGAACCAGTTGCCCACCCGCGCCGACGAGAACACCGCCTGGTTCAGCCCGCCGCCCTGGCGGGTGGTCACCCGGCCCTGTGCCGCCAGCCCGGGCGCCTGCAGTTCCAGCCGCTCGACGGTCGCGGTCTCTCCCAGTTCTGCCGACAATGACAGTTTCCCCGTCGCCGCTTCGCTCTTGCGCCAGCCGATGTCCGCGATCCTCAGGCCAACGCCAGCCAGGTCCGACTCCAGCTGCAGCTGCGGCGGCGCCCCGGGCGTCAAATCCACCGTGTAACGGCCCCGCCCCGAGCCGAAGACCGAGCCGCGCGGCAAGCCGAGGTTGAAGGCCGACACTGCCTCCGCCGACAGTTCAATGGTCCCCTCGACCCGGCTGTCCCTAGGCGCGCCCTGGCCGATCTGCTGGCCCCAGCTGGCGGTCAGCGGCACGCCGGACAGGCTGCCGCTGCCGCTGATCCGCACCTCGCCCTGGTTCCCTTCGATCTTCAGAAGCGGGGCCGCTGCGGCATGGCCCGGCACCAGCTTGCTGCTCTCAACCGCCCGGGCCTCCCCGCGGTAGTGGTACAGGATTTCCTCCGGCTGCACGCCCTTGCGGAGCGGCAGCGACAGCGTGCCCGTGGCCTCCACCTGACCCTCGGCCAGATCGACCGGCAGAGAGGCCTTGTCCATCACCTTGAGCGGCTCGCGGTTCAGCAGTGACAGCGCCGCAGTTGCCGAGCCGCGCGCATTGATCCGGGCAATGCCGGGGGTGCCGTCGCGCACCGTCGTGTCCGGGATGATGAACGACGTGCCTGTGACATCCACATCACCGCCCTGATCCGCGGTGACCACCCCTTTGGAGGCTGTGACCACAAAGCGGTTGCCGTACAGGCTGATCTGTCCCGCAGCGCGGCGCACCGGCGGCATGAACTTCTGAAACAGCACCTCGGCCTGTTCAAAGGCCAGGTCCAGGCTGATGAAGGGCTTGCCGCTGCCGCGCCCGCGTATGTGAAAGCCCACGTCCCGCACCAGCCCTTCATACAGGTTGTCCCGCACCCACTCGCGCGGCTTGGACGCCAGCGCCTCGGGCCACAGCTCCTTGACCCGTTGCACCGTCACCTGGTCGACCCGCCCGTTCAGGTCGTAATCCCAGCCCTCGGGCCCGGCCCCGATCTCACCGTCGAAATGGATCCGGCTGTCGCCATCGCGCACCAGCATCTCGCCCAGCCGCAGCCGGAAGGGTTTGAGCCTGAGGTCGAAATCCGCATCAACCCCCGGAAATTTCACCGGCGTTTCAAACAGGCGGCGCGGGTTCAGTTCCAGATCGGTAAAGCGCAGCTGGCCGGTCAGCCCGGTCAGCTGGCCGTTCTGGATACCGGCCAGGCTGGCCTGCCCCTGCATCACCCCTGAGCCCCAGCCGCTTTGCACGCTGAGTTCGGCGAACTCCAGCATCTGGCCTGCCGGGTCATAGGTGAAATAGCTGCGCGCACCGGAGATCGGCACTGGCCGGGTTTGGGCTTCGGGCTGGATCACGCCCTCGCCGATCCGCAGGCTGGCCTGCACCGGCTCCAAGGCGCCGTCGCTGCGGACGCCGCCGCGCAAGGAGCCGGAAATCGGTGCCCGCAGCACGCCCAGCCAGCCAAGCGCCGGGCTTTGAAGGGCGATGTCCTCGCTGGCGATGTCAGAGACGAGAACCCCGAACTCTGCCTCCGGGCTGCCGATCTCCGATGTGTAGCTGGCCTCGACCGAACCCACCTCGCCGCGCCCGCTCAGCACCGAGAACACTGCAGATGCAGACACCGAACTGCCGCTCTTCTGCAACCGGATCTGGCCACCGTCCAGGGTCCAGGCGCGGCCCAGACGGTCATCGGTATAGGACAGCGTCAGTTCGCTGGTCTCCACGCCCCTCAGCGCCGCCAGCACGGGTTTGTCCAGCTGGTTTTCCCATTGCTCGATCAGCTGAACCAGATTGCCCGCCTGCCGCGTCGGCAGCCCGCCGCTGGCAAAGCTCAGCGCCAGCGTGCCGTCCTGGTTGCGCCGCAAGGTTGCGAACAGACCGCTGAGCGCGATCTGCTTGGGCTGGATCCTGCCGCGCAGCAGCGGCCGCATCGCCAGGCTCGCCTGGGCATCCGCCAGCTGGGCGAACACCGCGCCATCCGGATGGCGCAGCACCACGTCCTTGAGGCTGACCCGCGGCCGCCAGCCCTTGTTGACGACCACATGGATGGCGCCGAATTCGATCTGCAACCCGTTCAGGTGCCGCTCGATCCGGGCCTCCACCCGCTGGCGCAGCCACTCCGGCGCATCCAGCCGGGTGCCGAGACCGAAATAGATGGCGCCTGCCCCCAGGAAGCTCAGCAGCGCCAGCAGCCAGACGGCACCGCGCAGCAGCCG
Source organism: Leisingera coralii (assembly GCF_049056525.1). Classification (NCBI taxonomy): domain Bacteria; kingdom Pseudomonadati; phylum Pseudomonadota; class Alphaproteobacteria; order Rhodobacterales; family Roseobacteraceae; genus Leisingera; species Leisingera coralii. The sequence continues at coordinate 30,621 of NZ_JBHUPT010000075.1, forward strand.
CCAGCGCCAGCGCCGCCGCACGGGCCGGCCGGCTGCCGCCAGCAAGCCGGGATCCGGGCCCGGCTCCGGGCCGCGTACAGGCACGGCCTCGGCCGCAGTGCCGTTATTCTCGCCGGCGGGTTTGATCTCAGCTTTCCCTTTGCTGCTCATGGGTTATGGTTGCCGCGCAGTGATTTGCGCAAATTACCGGAGACAGGCCGATGCCCGACGTTTCAGATCCCGCCCCTTCCTTTACCCTGCCCCGCAGCGGCGGCGGAGAGGTCACATTGTCCAGCCTTCAGGGGTCACCCGTGGTGCTGTTTTTCTACCCCCGCGATGATACCCCCGGCTGCACCAAAGAATCCATCGGCTTTTCAGAGGCTTTGCAGGCATTTGCCGATGCCGGGGCTCACGTTTTCGGGATCTCCAAGGACACGGTCGCCAAGCACGACAAGTTCACCGCCAAGCACGGGCTGACCACGCCGCTCTTGTCCGATGCAGAGGGCACGGTCTGCGAAGATTACGGCGTCTGGAAAGAGAAGAACATGTACGGCAAGAAGTTCTGGGGGATCGAACGCTCCACCTTCCTGATCGATGCCGAAGGCCGGATTGCGCAAGCCTGGCGCAAGGTCAAGGTCGACGGCCACGTGGACGAGGTGCTGGAAGCGGTCCAGGCGCTGTGACCCCTTCGGGCGCTCGGGCCCGGCGGGGCACTCCCGCCAGCTCTGCCCGCTCCCTGCCGGGAGCAGCCCTCCCTGTTGGGTCCGGCGCCGCCCCTGCGGGCGGCGCG
>NZ_JBHUPT010000076.1:0-19089 GCF_049056525.1 Leisingera coralii
GGGCGGCGCGCACCGCGCGGGACGCGCGGTGCCAGGCCCAAGGCCGGCAGGGGGATCAGCCTGCTGATCACCCTCGGACGCGGGAGCAGCCCGGCAGCCTCTCTTTAACCCTCCGCCATGGCACAGCCCGCCCGGCACTGGACAATCCGGGGCAAATCGGGTGAACCCGGCGCCAGGGACCGCAACAGGAGACTCCGATGGACAGCCAGCCGCTTTCGCTTGCCCAACGCGCCGCCGAGGTGCTGAACACCGCGGACGGGCGGCAAAAGACAGCGCTGTCGCGCCGCCACGCAGCCGAGTGGTTTGCCTTCCGGAACGGCTCCGGCCCGGATATCGCAATCGGCACCGCCTCCCCGCCCATGCACCCGGCCCGGCCGGACAAGCCCAAGCTGCTGCATCCCCGCGACGTGCCCAAGCGCAAGCCGGGGTCGGAGGCGGGCCGCATCGCGCTTCTGCACGCCGTGGCCCATATCGAGCTCAACGCCGTCGACCTGCACTGGGACATCATCGCCCGCTTTTCCCATGTGCCGATGCCGATGGGGTTCTTTGATGACTGGGTCAAGGCTGCAGATGAGGAATCCAAGCATTTCAACCTGATGTGCGATTGTCTTGAAGCGCTGGGCAGCCACTACGGCGCGCTGCCCGCGCATGCCGGCATGTGGCGCGCGGCAGAAGACACCGCGGAGGACCTGATGGGCCGCCTGGCGGTGGTGCCGATGGTGCTGGAAGCCCGCGGTTTGGATGTGACCCCCGGCATGATCGAAATCTTCCGCAAGGCGAAGCTCTCCCAGGCCGTCGAAGCGCTGGAAGTGATCTATGCCGAGGAGGTCGGCCACGTGGCCTACGGCTCCAAGTGGTTCAATTTCCTCTGCGGCCGGGACAATCTGGACCCCAAGGAGGTCTTTCACGCCCTGGTGCGGAAGTATTTCCACGGCGCCCTGAAACCGCCCTTCAACGAAGAAAAGCGCGCCGATGCGGGCCTGCCTCCAGACTTCTACTGGCCGCTGGCCGATCAGGCGCGGGACCTGCCCGGCGGCTGAGCCCCGGCCGGGCGCCTTCCGGGCGCAGCCATCTTTACCAAACCGGCTCAGCCGCATACACTGGGAGACCTGGACACCCGGTTGATCCCATGTTCGAAAACGACTTTCCATTGCTGAGCACTGCAAGCCTCGTGGCCCTGATCCTGCACAAGGCCAAATCCGGCCCGGTGACTCTGGACAGCTGCGAAAAGGCTCTCGACGGCCTCTTCCGGCAGGCCAACGAGACCCCCGGCCTGCCGCCCCAGGATCTGCGCGAGCGGCTTGCCGGCCACCTCGCCGACCTGGAGATCGCGGGCATCCTGGTCCCGGGAGAGCCGGTGCCCGGAGAGGCAGCCAGCTGGCGGCTGACCAGCCGCGGCCATCAGGCCCTCATGCGGCACCCGGAGGGGCTCGATCAGACGGACCTCGCCAAATACCCCGAGTTTGCCGCTCACCTGCGCGACACCGCCCATCAGCCCTGCGGCATGGACCCGCGCGAGAAAAGCTATGACGAGGGCTACCGGGCCCGCCGCGGCGGGGTGCCTTTCACCGCAAACCCCTATGCCTTCGACAGCATCGACCACCTGTCCTGGGAAAACGGCTGGATGGAGGCGCTGGACGAGCAGCAGGGCTGAGACGCCCGCCGCCGCCCCGGACGGGCCTTTCCTCGCCTCGCCCCGTTTGACAAATCCCTGCATTGCCCGGCCCGCTCGGCAGGTTTCCGCCTATCTGCCCGCCCTGCCGGCACGATCCCCGCGCGATGGGTCAACAGACTTGCCCAATCGGCCCGCCCTGTCTATTCACTTCGCCCAAGGCACCGGAACCGCCCTGCGGCGCCGGTACGGAACGGGACAGGGAACGGACTTTGCGCACACGGCTCGCAATCAGAATTCACGCTTTTCTGGAGCGCCGCTTTCCCGAGCGGCGGGTGTTCCTGAAATCCGACACCGACACGCGTTTCATCCGGCTGCGCTCGGAAACCCAGCTTGTCGCGGTCGCTGGCATCACCCTGTTTGTCGCCTGGTCCATTGTGGCCACGGCCATCGTGCTGATGGACAGCATCGGTGCCGGTAATTTCCGCGAGCTGGCCAAACGTGACCAGCAGACCTACCGGGAGCGGCTGAACGCGATCTCCGCCGAGCGCGACGCCCGCGCCGAGGAGGCGCTGGCGGCGCAGGAACGGTTCAACGCCGTGCTCGCCCAGATCTCGATGATGCAGTCCGAGCTGCTGGCCTCGGAAACCCGCCGCCGCGAACTGGAGACCGGCATCGAGGTGATCCAGACCACTCTTCGCGACACCATGAGCGAGCGCGACGGCGCCCGCAAAGCGCTGGCGCAGCTGCAGGAAGAGACCCAGGACGAAAACGCTGCCCAGGCGGTCATGGCCAGCGCCGCTGAGCAGATGGACATGCTGGCGGGCGCCCTGACCGACACCGCAGAGGAACGCGACCGGATCATGGCCGACGCGCAGGACGCCATCGGCCAGCGCCAGGAGCTGGAGCTGGAACTGCAGCTGATGGAGGAGCGCAACGGCCAGATCTTCCGTCAGCTGGAAGAGGCGGTCGCGGTATCGATCACCCCGCTGGACAAGATGTTCCGCAGCGCCGGCATGCCGCCGGACCGGATCCTCGAACAGGTGCGGCGCGGCTACAACGGCCAGGGCGGGCCGCTCAGCCCTTTGGCGATGTCGACCCGGGGTGAGGAACCTGCCCCGGAAGAGCTGCGCGCCAACAATATCCTGGCCAGGCTGGACCAGCTGAACCTGTACCGGCTGGCGGCGCAGAAGGCGCCTTTTGCCACCCCGGTCAACCTCGGCCATGTGCGTCAAAGCTCCGGCTTCGGCTACCGCCGCGACCCCAAGACCGGCGGCCGCCGCCTGCACAAGGGCTTTGATTTCGCCGGCCGCACCGGCACCGACATCTTTGCCACGGCCGACGGTGTTGTGACCCATGCGGGCTGGCAATCCGGTTACGGCAAGCTGGTCACCATCCGCCATGCCTTTGGCATCGAAACGAAATATGCCCATAACTCGAAACTCCGCGTGAAGGCCGGCCAAAGGGTCTCGCGCGGGGATCACATTGCTGATATGGGTAACACCGGACGGTCCACCGGGACCCACCTCCATTACGAGGTCAGGGTCAACGGGCAACCTGTAAACCCCATGATCTACATCAAGGCTGCGAGAAATGTTTTCTAAGAGCAAAATCAACGAGCCCGGGCCGAAGCAGGCCGAAGCAACCCCGGCACCCGCTGCAGCGCCGGCGGCACCGGCGGCCAGCGACTACAAGGCCAGCGCGCCCAAGGCCAAGCCCGCCGCATCGCTGCTGAGCTCGGACCTGCACATCACCGGCAACGTCAAGACCACCGGCGACATCCAGGTCGAAGGCACCGTCGAAGGCGACATCCGCGCGCATCTGCTGACCGTTGGCGAAACCGCCACCATCAAGGGCGAAGTCACCGCCGATGACGTGGTGATCAACGGCCGCATCGTCGGACGCGTGCGCGGCCTGAAGGTGCGCCTGACCTCCACCGCGCGGGTCGAGGGCGACATCATCCACAAGACCATCGCGATCGAAAGCGGCGCCCATTTCGAAGGCTCCGTGCAGCGCCAGGACGACCCGCTGAACCCGGGCGGCCGCAAGTCTGCTCCCGCCGCGGCACCGGCGGCCGCACCCGCGCCGTCGGCAGCGGTCCAGGCTGCCACCGCGGCCCATAAATCCGAAAGCTGAGCCGCCGGACGGCAGGCCCTCAGCACGGCCGGGTCTGACAGGTACCACAGCAGCGCCGCGGGGAAACCCGCGGCGTTCTTTGTTTCAATGCGGCAACTGGGGAAGTTACGTCACGCAGCCCCGGCTTTACCAATTCCGCTGAAGGTTTTATCCCTACCGGAAACAACTTTTGCATGTTTTTTGCCTAAAGACAGGACGATTAATGGTTAAAGTCATTGTAACGAAAGCCTCCAATTCCGTACCCGACTATGATCTCTCTAGCTTCGACCCTGCAAAGGTGGCGGTGCTTGACGCCACAGCTTCCAGCCTGACGGTGCGCTTTGACGGCTTTACCATCACATTTCAGGGCGCCTTCAGTTACGTTTCCTCTAACCAGGTCGCTGCCGGCTGCACCATAACTGCATTCACAATGCGCTACGACGGCACCAAAGTGCTGTCTGCAACAGGCCTTGACCTGACCTACGGCGATCTGGCCTCGCAAGACTTGGAGTCCGTGCTGCAGCAGGCGCTGGCCGGGAATGACACTTATTATTCAGCGTATAATGGAGGTGATTTCATCGAGACCTATGGCGGGGACGACACCATCCGCTCCGGCACAGGAAATGATTACATCGATGGCGGCGCAGGCGTGGACACCTTTATCGTCGATACCGGCAGAGACGGCCTGAAGTATGGTTTTCACGGCGTAAGCGGCGTCTACATCTACGGCCCTAATGGGACTGTTGAAGATCACTTGGTCAACATCGAGATCATTCAGATTGGTGAAACTCAGAGACACGTACAGGAAGGCAGCGAAGGCGCCGACACGCTGACCAGCAACACATCGGGTATCGCACTCGGCGAAGACTTCGTTCATGGCCGCGGCGGGAATGACACCATCAGCGGCGGGAACGGCGAAGATGCATTGTTTGGCGGTTTCGGCGACGACAGCATTTGCGGCGGCTTGGCAGACGACCTGCTTTTTGGAGGTCAGGATGATGATATCCTGCTTGGAGAGGCAGGCCACGACACCATTTATGGCGCCGGTGACAGCGACCGGCTGTTTGGTGGTAACGGGAATGACAAACTGTACGGCGACTTCAATGGGGATTATTTCTCTGGCAGCTCCAACGACCTGCTTCGGGGCGGCAACGGTGATGACACCCTGTTCGGCGGCGCGGGTGCTGACACCATGCACGGCGGCGCGGGTGCTGACACCATGCACGGCGGGAATGGCCGCGACGACCTCCAAGGCGGCAACGGAAACGATAAATTGGATGGCGGCGGCCTGAACGACAAGCTAAGCGGCGGTGCAGGCAGCGACACGCTGCTTGGCGGCAAAGGGAGCGACCGTTTGTTTGGAGGGGCTGATGCAGACACTCTTAACGGTGGCGGCGGCGGCGACTCCCTAGTTGGCGGTTACAGCCAGGATATGCTGACGGGCGGTGGCGGTAATGATACCTTGGCAGGCGGGTCGGGCAATGACACCTTGCGCGGCGGCGGCGACAACGACCAGCTGCTGGGCGGGCGCGGAAGCGACTTGCTCGGTGGCGGTTCCGGGGATGACTTGCTGAACGGGCACTTCGGTTCTGACCGGCTATTCGGAGGTAACGGCAATGACACTCTGCAGGGCGGCTCGCACGCGGACAGGCTGACCGGTGGCGATGGCGCGGATGCCTTCGTGTTCGGCACCAAAGACGGCAATGATACTGTCCGGGACTATGGAATTGGTACCGACAGTCTCGTATTCGTGCTTCCCTCGGGCCCCGGCGGCCCAGTCCCTCCAAGCAACTGGGGCGTCAGCGATCTCAATGGCGAAGCACTGCTGACGTTTGGCGATACCACAGTCCTGTTCGAGGGCGTTACCGCTGCCCAGCTCGAAAACGAATTTGAGATCCTTTAAAAAAGATCCGGTAAGGGCTGCGTCTGGAGAGGGACGCCCCGAACTACCTGCCTAGCATCCACTTTCCGTCCGGCCAGAAGGCATGGAAGGCAAAGGCGAACATCACGTCATGCGCCACATCGCGCCCCTGCCGGTCCCGCACCCGGACAGAGCCGATGTCGCGCCCCCTGGCAATTGTGCCCGCATCCAGCGCCGAGGCCTGGCCTGCCCGCCAGCTCAGCACCACGCCGGCCTCGCGGATCTCGCCTTCGCGTGCCAGCCGCGCCAGCGGCCAGGCCCGGCTGCCGACCCGCACCACACGTTCCATTGGCGCCAGCCCGTGCGGCGGCGGGGTGCCGTCATAGAGGAACGGCCATTTCGCGGTGTCATAGCCGCGGTAGGGATTGCGCCCGTAATCCCGGTTCCAGCCCGGCTCCGCCATCACCAGCCCGTCCGGGTTGCGCGCGGTGAACTCCTGCCAGCTCTCGACCCAGCTGGGCAGTGTCTGCAGCCGGGTACCGGTCATCCGCCCGACAATGCCGGTGCCGGTCGCCTGCTGCCACCAGCTTTGGCTCTCGCGGTCATACATCACCATGTCGGAATAGCGCAGCTTGCCGCTGACGCCAAAGCTCAAGACCCCCGCAGCGGTGCGCCGGTCGAATGTCATCGCCGAATTGCACAAGGGGCAATAGGTCACCGCCACTGGCAGCCCCGCCACCACGTCGTTCACGATCTCATGCCAGGTCAGGTAGCGCAGCGGATAGGCCCGCGGCCGGGCGCCTTCCATCTCCAGCGTGACCACCGGCTCCCGCGGCTTGAGCCGCCGTGCCTTGGCGGCCTCGACGAACTTTGGCGCGTCCAGCGCCGGTATCCCGTCCTTGCGAACCCCGCCGGAACGGATCTGGCTCCACTCGGGCACAGCGGTACGGCTGAAATCGGTCTGCGGCCACTCCCGCTTCCAGACCCGCGGATCGGCGTCAGCGCTCCACGGCAGCAGCAGTGCCAAGCACAACAGAAGCCCCCTGAACATGACCTGAACCTCCCTGCCCCATTAGACGGCGGCAGAAAGGCCCGGAACAGGGGCCGGCACGCGCTTGTGACCACCTGTCATCCCCGCCAAACCAAAGGCCCGCCCCGGGGTGCCGGGCGCGGGCCTTCTTTTTCCGGAAATCCGGTATGGCTTAGTCGGTCACGCTCACCTTGGTCATGGTGTCGGGCTGGCCGATCACCGCGCCATTGGGGCCGGCGCCGCGCTTGATCGCGTCGACCACATCCATGCCCTCGGTCACCTTGCCGATAACCGTGTACTGGCCGTCCAGGAACGGGCCCGGGGCGAACATGATGAAGAACTGCGAGTTGGCGCTGTCCGGGCTCTGCGCCCGGGCCATGCCGACCACGCCGCGATCATAGGTGATGTCCGAGAACTCGGCCGCCAGGTCCGGGCGGTCAGAGCCGCCCTGCCCGGCCCGGCGCATGTCGCCGCCAGCCTTGCCGAACTCGACATCGCCGGTCTGCGCCATGAAGCCCTCGATCACCCGGTGGAACACAACGCCGTCATACTGGCCTTCAGCGGCCAGCGCGGTGATCTGCTCCACGTGCTTGGGCGCCACGTCCTCGAAGAGGTCGATCTTGATGGTGCCGTTGGCTTCGCCCTCGACCTGGATTTCCAGGCCGGAGGCAAAGGCCGGCCCTGCCGCCAGCAGGGCCAGCGCTGTCAGGCTTTTAAGCATCCGCAGCAACCTTGACGGAGATCATCCGGTCCGGGTTCGCAGGCGGCTCGCCGCGGGTGATGGCGTCGACGTGCTCCATGCCTTCGATGACACGGCCGTAGACGGTGTACTGGCCGTTCAGGAAGTGGTTGTCCTTGAAGTTGATGAAGAACTGCGAGTTTGCGCTGTCCGGGTTGGCCGACCGGGCCGCGCCCAGGGTGCCGCGGTCGTGCGGCAGCTTGGAGAACTCGGCCGGCAGGTTCGGCAGCGAGGAGCCGCCGGTGCCCGCCATGCGGATGTTGAAGCCGTCTTCCATGTCGCCGTTGGCCACATCGCCGGTCTGCGCCATGAAGCCGTCGATCACCCGGTGGAAGCAGACGTTGTCATACTCACCCGCACGGGCCAGTTCCTTCATCCGCTCGGAATGCTTCGGCGCCACGTCGGGCAGCAGTTCGATCACCACGTTGCCGTCCTTCAGCTCAATGATGATGGTGTTTTCGGGATCTTTGATCTCGGCCATGTGGCCCTCCTGTCGTCGAAATTTGCAACGATAGTTAAGGCCAGCGCCGGGAAATGCCAAGGGAGCATTGACTGATGCGCAAAAACCCCCGAAACAGCGCCCGGATTTGACTGCACTTTCACCATACAAGGGGTCTCGCAGATGGGCTGGAAAACACTCGACGACATGGATCTGAACGGCAAGCGCGTGCTGGTGCGCGTGGATATCAACGTGCCGATCGTCGACGGCGTGGTGACCGACTCCACCCGCATCCGCCGCATCGCCCCCACCGTGCGCGACATCCTGGCGGCGGGCGGCAAGCCGATCCTGCTGGCCCACTTTGGCCGCCCCGGCGGCGAGCGCCGCGAGAACCTGTCCCTGAACCAGCTGGTGCCGACTCTGGAGCGCGCCTTTGAAACCAAGGTGCTGTTTGCCGCAGACTGCGTCGGCGCTGGCGCCGAGGCCGCAGCCGACGCGCTGCAGCCTGGTGAAGTGCTTTTGCTGGAAAACACCCGCTTCCACGCGTCTGAGACCAAGAACGACCCGGACCTGGCCGCAGGCATGGCGCGCCTGGGCGAGGTCTACTGCAACGACGCCTTCTCCGCCGCCCACCGCGCGCATTCCTCGACCGAGGCGATTGCCCGCCTGCTGCCCGCCTGCGCCGGCCGCCTGATGCAGGCAGAGCTGGAAGCGCTGGAAAGCGCCCTGGGCCAGCCGCAGCGCCCGGTGACCGCCGTTGTCGGCGGCGCCAAGGTCTCCACCAAGCTGGAACTGCTGGGCAACCTGATCGAGAAGGTCGACCACCTGGTGATCGGCGGCGGCATGGCCAACACCTTCTTGGTGGCCAAGGGCCTGCCGGTCGGCATCTCGCTGGCCGAACGCATCATGAAGGACACCGCAGCCGAAATCCTGGCCAAGGCCGAAGCCGCGGGTTGCGAGATCATCCTGCCCTCCGACATCGTGGTCGCCAAGAAGTTCGAAGCCCACGCCGAGCACCAGATCCTGCCCGCTGACCAGTGCCCCGAGGACGGTATGATCCTGGACGCAGGCCCGGAAAGCCTCGCCCGCATCATCGAGGTGTTTGCAAACAGCAAGACGCTGATCTGGAACGGCCCCCTCGGCGCGTTTGAGCTGGAGCCGTTTGATGCAGCCACCAACGCCGCGGCGCTGAAAGCAGCGGCCATGACCCGCTCCGGCCAGCTGATCTCTGTTGCCGGCGGCGGCGACACCGTTGCGGCACTGAACGCCTCTGGCGCGGCGGGCGACTTCAGCTACATCTCCACCGCAGGCGGCGCCTTCCTGGAGTGGATGGAAGGCAAGACCCTGCCCGGCGTTGCTGCACTGGAGCAGTAAGCCCCCAGCAGCCAACACTATCCGGCCCAGCTGCAAAGCTGGGCCTTTTTCTTGTCCGGGGCGGACCTATGCGCCGGGAAACCGCGCCAGGATCGCCGGCACATCCAGCCCGGCCACCGATCCCGGCAGCGATCCGCGCTCCCCGGCAACCCGGCTGCCGACATAGCCTTCCGCCACCGCAGCAGGCGCCGCGTCCATCAGGCAGGCCGCCGTCATCAGCGCCGCCAGGCTTTCTGCAAACCAGCGCGCCTCCGCCTCGTCCGGCAGCCCGGGCCAGCGCGCCCGGTGCGCCCCCAGCGCCGCGTCATAGCGTCTGTCGCCGCCCCTGGCCCCGTCCAGCAGCGCGTTCAGCGCCGCCCCGGCCCGCGGCTCCCTGGCCAGCGTGCGCAGGATATCCAGGCAGATCACATTGCCGGAGCCTTCCCAGATCCCGTTCAGGGGCGCCTCACGGTACAGCATCGGCATCGGCGTCTCTTCGATGTAGCCCATGCCGCCCAGCACCTCCATCGCCTCGCCGATCACCGGAATGCAGCGCTTGTTGCCGAGGTATTTGGCCAAGGCGACCCCGATCCGCGCCAGCGCCCGGCTGTCCTCATCCGTCCGGTCAAAGGCCGCGGCCATCGCCATCCCCGCGGCCAGCGCGCCTTCTGCGTCCAGCACCAGATCCGCGAGCACAGCCCGCATCAGGGGCTGGTCGATCAGCTTCTTCTGAAAGGCCGCACGCCCCTCCACCCACCAGAACGCCTCGGCCAGCGCCGCCCGCATCAGCCCGGCAGGCGCCAACGCGGTGTCCAGCCGTGTGTGATGCACCATTTCGATGATGGTGCGCACGCCCGCGCCCTCCTCGCCCACCCGGCAGGCCAGCGCCTCCGCGTATTCGATCTCAGAGCTCGCATTGGCGCGGTTGCCCAGCTTATCCTTCAGCCGCTGCAGCCGGATGCCGTTGCGCCCCTCCTCCAGCCAGCGCGGCACCAGAAAGCAGGTCAGCCCGCCCTCCGCATAGGCCAGCGTCAGGAAGCCGTCCGACATTGGAGCCGAGCAGAACCACTTGTGCCCGGTCAGCCGGTAGTGCGCGCCGTCCCGCACCGCCCGGGTGGTATTGGCCCGCACGTCGGAGCCGCCCTGTTTCTCGGTCATCGCCATACCCAGCGTCGCGCCGCGTTTGTCCGCCACGGGCCGCACCGCCGGGTCATACTCCGCGCTCAGCAGTTTCGGGTGCCACAGCGCCGCCAGATCCGGCGCATGGCGCAACGCTGGAATAGCAGCATAGGTCATGGTCATTGGGCAGCACACGCCCGGCTCCACCTGGTTGAGCATGTAGACATGCGCCGCGTGGGTCACATGGCCGCCGGGCTTGCCGTCCCAGGCAGCATGGGCATAGCCCAGCCGCTGCGCCGCGGACATCACCTGGTGATAGCCTGCGTTGAACCGCACCTCGTCCAGCCGGCGGCCGGAGCGGCCGAACAACTCCAGCCGCGGCGGATCGCGCCGCGCCTCTGCCGCGGCCTCCAGCAACGGTGCGCTGCCGTATTCCGCCCCTGCCCGCGCCGCGTCCTCAGAGCGCCCGCCGTGATACGCCACATAGCCCCGCAACGCGGCATCCTCCGCCCACAGATCGCGGCCGCCGTGCGGCTGCGGCTGGTTCTGCACCTCGTGTGTTCCCAAATCGCCGCGCCCGGCGCAGGCTGCAGTGTCTTGCATCATGGATCCTCCCGTGCGCCCAGCCTGCGCAAGGCGCCTGCTGCAGGCCAGCACAGCGCAGCGTCACCGCCCGGCTGCCGTCGCGGCAGATCCGGCTGCGGACCGCAAAAAATACCCCCTGTGGACAGATTTGGGATTCACAAGCCGAATCGCATATGGCATAAAGAAGGCAGACGCCGGGAAACGGCGCAAAAACAAAAACTTGAGCAGTAACATACAGGCACTCCCAACGTGACCCGAAGCACCCGGCCGTCTTTTGGCGCCATCGCCTTCTTCGCTATCGCCTTCGCGCTCAGCGCGTATTTCACCTTTGCGGCGGTGCAAGGCGACTTCGGTCTGTTCCGGAGGGTCGAGATTCAAGCCGAGGCGGAAGAACTGCGGCTGGATCTCGGCCGTCTCCAGACCCGGATCGGCGACATGGAAAACTTGACCCGCCGCCTGTCCGACGATTATCTCGATCTCGATTTGCTGGATGAGCAGGCCCGCACGGTTCTCGGCCTGGTCCGCGCCGACGAGATCGTCATCCGCTAAAACATCAGGCAATTCGCCACACGATCAGCCGCCGGGCTTCCAGACCCGTTGCCCCACGCCGCGCCCGTGTTCAGCAGCGTGGCATTTTTGCGCGCCCTCGGCGGTTTTTTACGCGGCGGAAACCCCGCGGCAGAATAACACTATTCAGCCGCCGCAAAACCGGTTATGAATTTGTTTAATGCTAAACTATCTAGCCTACAGGGGGAGCCGACCACCATGGCCGCTAGAAAAACCACAAAGAAACCAAACGTTTCTGCCGAAGAACTTACCCGCTACTACCGCGAGATGCTGCTGATCCGCCGATTCGAAGAGAAATCGGGCCAGCTCTACGGCATGGGGCTGATCGGGGGCTTCTGCCACCTGTACATCGGCCAGGAAGCCGTTGTCGTGGGCCTGGAGGCCGCCGCCGAGGAAGGCGACAAGCGCATCACCTCCTACCGCGACCACGGCCACATGCTGGCCTGCGGCATGGACCCGGATGGCGTCATGGCCGAGCTCACGGGCCGCGAGGGCGGCTACTCCAAGGGCAAGGGCGGCTCGATGCACATGTTCTCGAAAGAGAAGCATTTCTACGGCGGCCACGGCATCGTCGGCGCCCAGGTGCCGCTTGGCGCGGGCCTCGCCTTTGCCGACAAGTACAAGGGCAACGGCCGCGTCACCTTCACCTATTTCGGTGACGGCGCCGCCAACCAGGGCCAGGTCTATGAGACCTTCAACATGGCCGCCCTGTGGAAGCTGCCGGTAGTCTTCGTGATCGAAAACAACCAGTACGCCATGGGCACCTCGCAGCAGCGCTCCACCTCCAGCGCCGAGATCTGGGAACGCGGCAAGGCGTTCGGCATTCCGGGCGAAGCGGTGGACGGCATGAACGTCCTCTCCGTCAAGGAAGCCGGCGAGCGCGCCGTGGCCCACTGCCGCAGCGGCGACGGCCCCTATATCCTCGAGGTCAAGACCTACCGCTACCGCGGCCACTCGATGTCGGACCCGGCCAAGTACCGCACCCGCGAAGAGGTGCAGAAGATGCGCGAGGAGCGCGACCCGATCGAGCAGGTCCGCGACATGCTCTTGACCGGCAAGCACGCCACCGAAGAGGATCTCAAGGCGATCGACAAGGAAATCAAGGAAATCGTTTCCAAGTCCGCCGACTTCGCCAAGGAAAGCCCGGAGCCCGCCCTGGAGGAGCTCTGGACCGATATCTATGCGGACGAAGCGCCGCAGGAGGCCAGCGCCTGATGCCGCATTTTGAAATCCACGCAACCGACGTAGAGGCCGCCAAGGCCTTTTACACCGGCCTGTTCGGATGGCAGTTCAGCCCCATGCAAGGCGGCGAAGACTTGGCCTACCACCTGATCGAAGGCCGCGGCATCGGCATGACCCAGGGTGTCACCGGCGGCCTGATGGCCCGGATCGGCGATGCCCCTGCCGCCGGCAGCCCGGTGCGCGGCGGAACCATGACATTTGAAGTCGACGACTGTGACGAACGCTATCGCTGGGCGCTTGGCAATGGCGGCGCTGAGGCACTGCCGCCCGAAGACTACCCAGGCATCGGCCGCTGCGCCTATGTCGAGGACGGTCAGGGCAACATCGTCGGAATGATCACCCCAGCGGAGAGCAACTGATATGGCAACTGAAATTCTTATGCCCGCCCTGTCGCCGACCATGGAGGAAGGCACCCTGGCCAAATGGCTGGTCAAGGAAGGCGATACCGTGAACTCCGGCGACATCCTGGCCGAGATCGAAACCGACAAGGCGACGATGGAATTCGAAGCCGTCGACGAAGGCACCGTCGGCAAGATCCTGATCGGTGAAGGCACCGAAGGCGTCAAGGTGAACACCCCGATCGCGGTTCTGGTCGAAGACGGCGAAAGCGCCGATGACTACCAGCCCGGCGGCGGAGCCGAAGAGGCAAAGGCGCCGGAAGCACCGGCAACGGAAAAACCCGCCGCTGCAGCTCCGGAGACGGCCCCGGCAATGCCCGCCCGCGTGCTGGAACCCGACTACCCGGAAGGCACCGAAATGGTGCAGACCACCGTGCGCGAAGCCCTGCGCGACGCCATGGCCGAGGAAATGCGCCGCGACGAGGACGTGTTCCTGATGGGCGAGGAAGTCGCCGAGTACCAGGGCGCCTACAAGGTCTCCCAGGGCCTGCTGGACGAATTCGGCTCCAAGCGGGTAATCGACACCCCGATCACCGAGCACGGCTTTGCCGGCATCGCCACCGGCGCGGCCTTTGGCGGCCTGCGCCCGGTTGTCGAATTCATGACCTTCAACTTCGCGATGCAGGCGATTGACCACATCATCAACTCCGCGGCCAAGACGCTGTACATGTCCGGCGGCCAGCTTGGCTGCCCGATCGTGTTCCGCGGTCCCAACGGCGCCGCCGCGCGCGTGGCCGCCCAGCACTCCCAGGACTACGCCGCCTGGTACATGCAGATCCCCGGCCTCAAGGTGGTGATGCCCTACTCCGCCGCCGACGCCAAAGGCCTGATGAAGACCGCGATCCGCGATCCCAACCCGGTGATCTTCCTGGAAAACGAAATCCTCTACGGCCGCGCCTTCGACGTGCCGAAAATGGACGATTTCACCATCCCCTTCGGTAAGGCCCGCATCTGGCGCGAAGGCTCGGACGCGACCATCGTCTCCTTCGGCATCGGCATGCAATACGCGCTGGAAGCCGCCGACAAGCTGGCCCAGGAGGGCATCTCGGCCGAAGTCATCGACCTGCGCACCATCCGCCCGATGGACCTGCCCACGGTGATTGAATCGGTCAAGAAGACCAACCGGCTGGTCACCGTCGAGGAAGGCTGGCCGCAGGGCTCCGTCGGCAGCTACATCGCCTCGGAAGTGCAGCGCGAAGCGTTCGACTATCTGGACGCGCCGGTTGTCACCTGCACCGGCAAGGACGTCCCGATGCCCTATGCCGCCAACCTGGAACGCCACGCGCTGATCACCACGGACGAAGTGGTCGAAGCGGTGAAGCAAGTGACCTACCGCTAGAGGCACCGATGGAAATCAGGGGCCGCGATCCCGAAACCGAATGCTACCGCGTCAAGCTGACCGTCGACGGGCGCACAGTCACCGCACTGGTTCCCGAACGGCTGGCGGCAGACACACGGCTGATCGGCACGCGGCCCTCCCATCAGGAAGCCTACGTCTGGATGGCTGAATACAAAGACAAGATCGAAGCCGCGATCACCCAGCTGGCCCGCGGCACCAGGCGCCCCAAGGCGCCATTTGACCAAATTGTTCTGATTGAGGAGCGCTGACATGCCCACCGAAATCCTGATGCCCGCGCTTTCTCCCACCATGGAGGAAGGCACCCTTGCCAAATGGCTGGTCAAGGAGGGCGACACCGTCTCCTCCGGCGACCTGATCGCCGAGATCGAGACCGACAAGGCCACCATGGAATTCGAAGCCGTGGACGAAGGCACCGTCGGCAAGATCCTGATCGCCGAAGGCTCCGAGGGCGTGAAGGTGAACACCCCGATCGCGGTGCTGCTGGAAGACGGCGAAAGCGCCGACGACATCCAATCGTCCGGTACATCGAACGGTGCCGCCGCCGCCCCGGCCAAGGACGAAGCCCCTGCTGCGTCTGAAGCTCCTGCTGAAGCGCCCAAAGCCGAGGCCAAAGCCGCCCCCGCCGCGCCGCAGGGCGCTGACGGAAGCCGCATCTTCGCATCGCCCCTCGCGCGCCGCATCGCCGCCGACAAGGGCCTGGACCTGAGCCAGATCAAGGGCTCCGGCCCCAAGGGCCGCATCGTCAAGGCCGACGTGATGGACGCCAAGGCGCCAGCGGCGCAGGCACCAGCCGCCGCTGCGTCCGCCCCGGCCGCCGCTCCTGCCGCAGCCGCCGCGCCCGCGGCCGGCCCCTCGGCCGATCAGGTGGCCCGCATGTACGAGGGCCGCGAGTACGAAGAGGTCAAGCTGGACGGCATGCGCAAGACCATCGCCGCCCGCCTCACCGAGGCCAAGCAGCAGGTGCCGCATTTCTACCTGCGCCGCGACATCCAGCTGGACGCGCTGCTGAAATTCCGCGGCGAGCTGAACAAGCAGCTCGAGGCCCGCGGCGTCAAGCTCTCGGTCAACGACTTCATCATCAAGGCCTGCGCCCTGGCGCTGCAATCGGTGCCGGACGCCAATGCGGTCTGGGCCGGCGACCGGGTCTTGAAAATGAAAGCCTCTGACGTGGCCGTTGCCGTCGCCATCGAGGGCGGGTTGTTCACCCCGGTGCTGCAGGACAGCGACACCAAATCGCTCTCGGCCCTGTCGTCGGAGATGAAGGACCTCGCCGCCCGCGCCCGCGACCGCAAGCTGGCGCCGCATGAATACCAGGGCGGCAGCTTCGCGATCTCCAACCTCGGCATGTTCGGCATCGACAACTTCGACGCGGTGATCAACCCGCCGCACGGCGCGATCCTGGCCGTCGGCGCCGGCGTCAAGAAGCCGGTGGTGGGCAAGGACGGCGAGCTGGCAGTGGCCACCGTGATGTCGGTCACCCTCTCGGTCGACCACCGGGTGATCGACGGCGCGCTGGGGGCAGAGCTCCTGAACGCGATCAAGGACAACCTGGAAAACCCGATGGTGATGCTGGCCTGACCGGCTACTGCATTGCAACCAAAAAAGCCCCGGCGAAAACCGGGGTTTTTTCTTTGCCTGCCTGAAAGAGTCTTCAGCACGGCACCGGCCAAAAGAAGGCGAGCGCACCCGCCCCCTTCTTCTTTGCCCAAAATACTCACTGCATAACAGCCGCCGCCAGCGCTCCACCGGCGGCGGCACGCCATCAGTTCAATACTGATACCCCGGTGTAGAGGAAGAAAGCGCCGCCTCATCCTCATCCATCTCGGCCGCAATACCATCAAACAGCGGCGTCGACAGGTAGCGCTCGCCGGTATCGGGCAGCATCGCCAGCAGAACCGAGCCCTCCGGCGCGGTTTCCGCCACCTTGATGGCTGCCGCCAGGCTGGCCCCGCCGGAAATGCCGGTCAGGATGCCTTCCTCCGCCGCCAGCCGCTTGGACCAGGCAATGCTCTCGTCACCGCTCACCGGCTCCAGCGCGTCGAAATAGCCCTTATCCAGCGCCTCCTGCAGCACCAGCGGAATGAAGTCCGGGGTCCAGCCCTGAATCGGGTGCGGGTTGAAGGCCGGATGGGTCGCCGCAGGCTCACCCTCGCCGTTGCGCTCCTGTGCGGTGCCGGACTGCACCAGCGCCGCGTTGGACGGCTCGCTGAGGGTGATCTTCAGATCGGGGCGCGCGCCTTTCAGCACCCGGCCCAGGCCCGAAACGGTACCGCCGGTGCCATAGCCCAGCACCACATGATCCAGCTTTTCGCCTTCGAAGTCGCCCAGGATTTCGCGCGCGGTGGTGCTCTCATGGATATCGGCGTTGTCCTTGGTCTCGAACTGATGCGCCAGGAACCAGCCATTCTGTTCCGCCAGCTCCTTGGCCTTGGCGACCATGCCCACCGCCTTGTCCTCCTTGCGGGTCAGCACCACCTTGGCGCCCAGCATCCGCATCAGCTTGCGCCGCTCAACTGAGAATCCGTCGTGCATGGTAATGACCAGCGGATAGCCCTTGGCGGCGCACACCATCGCCAGGCCGATGCCGGTGTTGCCGCTAGTCGCTTCCACCACGGTCTGACCGGGCTTCAAGCGCCCCTCGCGCTCCGCCGCCTCGATGATATTCAGCGCCAGCCGGTCCTTCACTGAGCCTGCCGGGTTGAACGCCTCGAACTTCACATACATCGTCACATGCGCCGGCGCGATGCGGTTCAGCCGGATCGCCGGCGTGTTGCCGACGGTTTCCAGGATCGAGCCATACAGCCGCCCGCGGCCTTCGGTCGTGTAAATCATCGTCTTTCCCCCGTTCATGAATTCTCAGATTGCAATTGGTTTCCAATCACATATGCCCCGCGCTGCCGCCGATCAAGCCATCCGGCCGCCACGCGCGCCAGGAAAGACCATTGTTCACGCTGCCGCGGGATAGCCAGTAATCCCGGCCCGCCGTCCCGGCAAAGCCGGACGAAAATCAGCCACCCTGGAAACAGTCCGGAAGACTGTTCCCGCCACCTTTACGGGTGCGCCGGCGCAGGCGCGGCCCGCAACGAAAAAGGGGCGCAGCACGCCCCTTCTTCTTTGCATAAATACTCAATCTCCGGCGCCTGCGCCGCGCGGCTCACTCCGCGGCGGAGGACCCCGCCGGCACCACCTGGTCCATATTGACCGACGGCTGGTCGCAGCCCGCCTCACCAACGATTTTCGCGGGAACACCCGCCACCGTGGTGCAGGGCGGCACTTCCGCCAGCACCACCGACCCGGCGGCAATCCGGCTGCAATGGCCGACCTTGATGTTGCCCAGAACCTTGGCGCCGGCCCCGATCAGCACGCCGTCGCCGATCTTCGGATGCCGGTCCTGCTCCTCCTTGCCGGTGCCGCCCAGGGTCACCGAATGCAGCATCGAGACATTGTCGCCCACCACCGCGGTCTCACCGATCACGATGGAATGGGCATGGTCGATCATGATCCCCTTGCCGATGCGGGCGCCGGGGTGGATGTCGATCCCGAAGATCTCCGAGGTGCGCATCTGGAAGAAATAGGCCAGGTCCTTCTGACCCTGATCCCACAGCCAATGGCTGACCCGGTAGGCCTGCACTGCCTGGAACCCCTTGAAATAGAGGATCGGCTGCAGCAGCCGGTGGCTGGCCGGGTCGCGCTCGTTGATCGCCATCAGGTCGGCGCGCGCCGCTTCCACCAGTCCGGGGCGGTCGGCATAAGCGTCATCGACGATCTCGCGCAGAACCATCATCGACATCTCGTTCGAGCAGAGCTTGGCGGCAATCCGGTAGGACAGCGCTTTCTCCAGCGTCTTGTGATGCAGGATGCAGGCGTGAATCAGCCCGCCCATCAGCGGCTGGGTGGCAACGGCCTCCTCCGCCTCGCGGGTGATCCGGTCCCATACGGGGTCAACCGGGGTGAGGGCTTGCTGGGTTTTGGCCATGGATCTCTCCCTTTCTCCGCTCAGACTACCCATCTAAGGGGGTTTTTCGCAAACGCAAACCCTTGATGGGGTATATTTCGGGAATGAATGAATCGGATCAACAGAAGTTGAAGCACCGGATTTCGGCCCGCCTGGAGGAACTGACAGCCGGGGACAGGCTCGGCGAAGCCGCTCAGGGCGTGGTGGAATTGGATCAGCAGATGGTCGGCCGCCTGTCACGCATGGACGCCCTGCAGATGCAGGCGATGGCCAAGGCGCAAGCGGCCCGCCGCCAGCAGGAAACCCAGCGCCTGCAGGCGGCGCTTTCCCGCATGGACGAAGGCGAATACGGCTACTGCGAGGATTGCGGCGAGGACATCGCCCTGAAACGGCTTGAGCTGGACCCGGCGGCGCTCAAATGCATTTCCTGCGCCTCCGGATAAACGCGGCAAGAGGTTTTTCGCTCCGGGCTGCGCCCGGAACGACCGGCGCCGCGCGCCTGCGGCGCGCGGCGCCGACGATTGATATCAACCCTCTGGAGTCCATCAGCGGGCCGAAGAATATGCAGCTGCCAAGTGGATTTGTTTTGCTGAGAAGCGCTTGAGGGCGCATTCTGCTTCCTCGAGACGCCTGCCCAAGCATGCGGGCCAGCCTGTCAGCCTCAAGGACAAGCCGCGCCGGGGCACGGGGACCTGCGGTCCTCCTTGACCCTGC
>NZ_JBHUPT010000077.1:0-14501 GCF_049056525.1 Leisingera coralii
GTGGATTTGTTTTGCTGAGAAGCGCTTGAGGGCGCATTCTGCTTCCTCGAGACGCCTGCCCAAGCATGCGGGCCAGCCTGTCAGCCTCAAGGACAAGCCGCGCCGGGGCACGGGGACCTGCGGTCCTCCTTGACCCTGCCAGGCTGCCTAGGCACGCAACCGCGCCGCCGTCAGGCGGCGCCACGCCCAACGGCTGGCCGGGCAGGTTTCCTGCACGGATCAGCGGGCGGGAGCCTCCCCGTCTGCCTTAAAAATTGCCGCCAACTCTCGCAGCACCAGCCGGGTACAGTGCAGATATTCCGGATCATCCAGGAACACCTCGTCCGCCAGCGCATACCGCCGTGCTGCGGCACTCAATGAGCCATCACCCCAGCGCGGATGCAGCCTGCCAAACAAACCCGCATAGGCCGCAGCCTCCGCCGCGCCGCTAAAAATCCTGCGGCACAGGCGCAGCCGTTCGCGGTCCGGCACCGCCAGCAGCGCCCGCGCCACGGCGGTCACGTCGCCGGGCAGCACCGGCCGCCTCATCCCAGCACAACCTCCGCCGTTGGCCCGGCGCCGAACCGGGCCGACCTTTGCGCCACCTCCAGCACGTCGCCGGCCTGAACGCCGTCCTCGGCCTGTGCCACTGCCGGGTAGCTCCACGCGGGCGTGCCGGAGGTCTCCTCCCGCAGCACCGTGCCGCCGCGCATCACCCGGATCCGGTAGGCCTCAACCTCCTCGCCCAGCGGCACCTCCTCCAGCTCCCAGCTGTCGCCCTCGATCCGGGTCCGGCGCACCCAGACAGCGCTGATGTCCGCGCCCAAAGCACCGCTCAGCCGCAGATGCACCGGCGAATAGGGCCTCAGGCCATTGCCGTCGAAGCTCTCCTGCAGATGCACATAAGACGGGTCATCCAGCGCCCGGCGCGCCGGGCCGATCCGGTAGTGCCGCACCCGGCGGCGCTGCTCCGGCGCCAGGTCCAGCTGCACCGGTGTGCCGTCCAGCAGCACCACGTATGAGCCCGCGGGCCAGACATCCGGCATCAGCCCATCTGTCCCCTGCTGGCCGCGCAAGCGGCCCCGCAACAGATAGGTCTGCGGCGCAATCAGCTCCGCCTCGCGGAACTGGAACAGCTCCCAGTTGCCCGGGGTTCCATCGCCGATTGCGGCCGCATTGGCACCGTTCAGCACTGCCTCGACGGTCCGGCTTTCCAGACTGGCGGAAATCAGCTTCACCTGCAGATCCGCCCCCAGATCCCAACGCCCCGCGCCTGCGGCAAACAGCGGCGTTTCGGTGACCCCGACCACCTGCCGCGCAGCGATCACCTGCTCCAGCGCGTAGTTCTCATCCGCCTCCGAACCATAAACCGCCACGCTGCCGGGCCAGGCCTGCGCCGTCAGCGCCAGGTGCGGCGCATGGGGCACCTCATCGCCGCGCATCAGCGGCAGGTCCATGAACAGGGGCAGCACCGGTCCGGACGCGGCAAAGGCGTTGACGCCGGGCAACTCCTCCGCCACCGCGGCCAGGTCATAGGTGCCGGGCTCGATCCGCACCGCCTCCACCAGCTGCGCCTCACCCTGTTCCACCCGGTCGATGCGGTACAGCTGATCACCGCCCTCCAGCGGCAGCGACACCACATCCCCGGCCCCCAGATGCAGCATCGACGGCGGCAGCTGGAACCGCAGTGCATCGCGTGAAATCCGCGCCTCGGCCAGCCAGCGGCCGGCCACCTGGCGCGCCTCGGCCCGGGTCATCGCCAGCGGCAGTTCGGTCTGGCTGACGCTGTGGGTGGCCTCGTCGGGCAAGACAGCCTCCACCGAGCCGGCAGCATGGTCGCCGCCCCATTCAGTGAACCGCAGCCGCACCCGTCCCGCCAGCTCCGCCTCGCTGGAGCGGCTCAACTCGGTGGTGCCCTCCAGCTCCTCGCTTTCGGCCAGATGCTCCAGCGCCAGCGACTCGGCACCGGTGCCCTTGCGCATCCGGAACTGCAGCAGCCCGTCGCGTTCCACCGCATCAAACCCGTGCCGCAGAATCAAGGGCTGCAGCACCGCGCGCGCATCGCTCACATCCGGGTTCACATAGCCATGCACAACGCCATACAGCTGCGAGACATCGAAATCCTCCAGTCCCGCCCGCCGGCACACCTCCGCCACCACCGAAGCGAGCGTCCGCTGCCCGGCCCGCCCGTTCAGCCAATGGCCGCGCAGGTAGTTTTCGCCGTCGTTCCAGATATCCAAGCGGCTGGGAAAGGCCGGAAACGGCCGCGCGTCCCAGGCCCAGACATAGGCGTTGGACATATCCAGCATCGGCCCGCCGTATTCGTCCGAGACCGGGTTGTTGGCTTCCTCGCCCCAGTAACCAAGGATCGCGCGCAGGTAGTGGATCTGGATAAGATCATCACGCAAGCCGTTGGAATATTTCGGCAGTTTCGATTCCGAGCTTTTCGGGTCCAGGAACTTGTTGGGCTGGTTGGTGCCCTTGTCGATGGCGGCGCAGCCCAGTTCAGTGAACCAGATCGGCTTGCTCTGCGGTTCCCAGGCGGTCGGCGCCGCCTGCCGCACCCCGCCGATCCGCTCGTAGTGTTCATTGAGCCACCAGTTGCGGATATCCTTGTAGCGCCAGATCCAGGGTTCATCATGGGCACCGTCGGTGATCGGGGTGCGGATCTGCGCCACCTCTGCCTCGGACGAATGGTAATACCAGTCATAGCCCTCGCCGCCCTCCACGTTGCTGCGCAGGTAATCAAGGTCATAAATCGCCGGCACGCCGGAGCGCGCGTCCAGGTGATCCTCCCCCTCGCGCCAGTCGCTGAGCGGCATGTAATTGTCGATACCGACAAAGTCGATCTCTGGGTCCGCCCACAGCGGGTCAAGGTGGAAATACCGGTCGCCCTCCGGCGACTGATAGCCCCAGTACTCGGACCAGTCTGCGGCATAGCCGATCTTGGTCTCCGCCCCCAGCAGCAGACGCACCTCTGCCGCCAAAGACCGCAAGGCCTCCACCGCCGGAAAGCCGCTGGCGCCGCGGATCTGGGTCAGCGCCCGCATCTCCGAGCTGATGCAAAACGCCTCGACGCCGCCCGCGGCAGCGCACAGCGCGGCGTTGTGCAGGATGAAACGGCTGAGGCTCCATTCATCCGGCCCGCTGTAGCTGACGGTCCCGTCGCCCACGGTGAAATCCGCCGCCGTGACGGTGGCAAAGAATGCCGCCACCTCCGCATCCGCAGCCGCCGTGCCATCGGGTGAGCCGGGCTGCCCCGGCGCCGCGGACAGCGTGATCCGCCCCCGCCACGGCAGATGCGGCTGGCTGGCGCCGCCGGTCCAGGGATCCGGCAGCGCGTTGCCCTCGGCCTGGTCCATCAGGATGAAGGGGTAAAACATCACCCGCAGGCCCCTGCCTCGCATCTCCCGGATCGACTGGATCACCGAGGCATCGGCCGGCGTGCCGCCATACAGCGGCGTGCCGTCCTGGGTCAGAACCTGCTCCGCTGATGCGCGGGTCAGCCCGCTGACGCTCCACGGCATACTGCCTTCGGCGTCCTTGTGCTCCACCTTGGGCTCGAGGGTGCTTTCGCCGCAGCGCAGGTCATTGCCGAACCAGGACACGATCAGCGAGGCCGCACCGCAGGACGGCAGCTCCGCCTCCAGCGCGTTCAGCGAGGTCTTGAGGTCGGAAAGCCCCGAGGGCGTATGCTCGTTGGCCGGTTTGGCATCCCCCGGCCCGCCGGAATACTGCACGGTGTCGGCGGCCAGCGCGTATTCGCCGGTGCCTGGCATCAGCGCCACCCCCTGCACCAGCTGGCCCAGATCCTGCGCATAGGTGCTGCTGTCGGGCTGCTCAGGCCGCAGCACATCAAAGGAGAACTGCGGCACACGGTTGCCGAACCGGGACAGCTCCAGGTTCTCCATCACCACATAAGCCGTCCCGCGGTAGGCAGGCACTTCGCCTGCGCCCTCGATCGCCTCCATCACCGGGTCGGGCAGCTGATCGGCAGTCCCCCGGTAGACGGTCATGTTCAGATCCTTGGGCGCCACTTCCTCCCCATCGGCCCAAACGCGCGAAACGCTGGCGATCTCCCCCTCGCACAGCGCTATCGCCAGCGACACGGAATAGCTGTAGCTGGTGACTTGCGGCTGGCTGGGACGGCCCTTTCCGCCGCCGCCGCTTGTGGTGGAAGTTTCCAGGAACCGCGACGACCAGATCACCTGCCCGCCCACGCGCATGCGGCCAAAGACCTGCGCTGCCGGACTGCCTTCGCTGGACTGAGTCAGGCGGAAGCGGTCCACCTTGCCGGTTTCCACCGGGGCGGAGCCGGAGCCCAGCAGGCGGTCATCGATCATGCCGCCCAGCGTGGCGCCAACGGCCCGGCCGATCACGGCAGAAGAGAGGCCCGCGACGGTGCCGCCGATTGCACCGCCAATCGCCGCACCTGCGGCAGAGAGAAGAATAGTTGCCATCAGATCAGCTCCTTCGGGAAGTGAAACCGCGCCACGATGCGGCGCTGCCAGGGCGGGCTCAGCGGGCTTTCGACAACCCCGTGACCCGCATAGGCGTGGATGAAGGACGGAACATTTTCTGTCTGTTTCGCCTGGCCGAAGGCCGGGTAGCGTCCGTCCGCCCCCGTCACGCCGGAGGTGTGCTTCCAGCACGAGGGCGGGCGCTTCTCGCCCACCCGCGGTCGGTCGCTGCCCTCACCGATTTGAATTCTCGTTTTGGACTGCACCCCCAAATGCTTGGCCACCGAGCCGTCGCGCATCCGGAACAGGAGAACATCTCCCGGAGCGGCGTCACGGAGCGGCTTGGCCACCAGATGCCGCGCGGCCGCCTGCCACAGCGCCTCGGCACCCTGTGGCTCGGACCAGTCCATCGTATAGGCAGGCGGCACCTCCGGCTCGGCCCCGTATAGTTCCCGCCACAGGCCCCGGATCAGCCCCAGGCAATCGCAACCCGCGCCCCTCCGTGAGGCCTGATGCACATAAGGGGTGCCGATCCAGCCCCGAGCCGCTGCGACCACCCGGCTCACCGGCGGCTGCCCCCGGTGTTCACGCCCGACTGGCGCGGCACCGCCATCACCCAGTCTTCGCCCGGAATGTCGGGGAAACCCTGGAAGTTCAGCAGGTTGTTGAATTTCAGCCGGCAGGTCCCCATGCGCTTGTCACAGCCCGCCTCCAGCCGCAGCATGTCGCCGGGCTGCACCGCTGCCCGGATCGGTTCCCACAGGACAATTTTCCGGCCGTCTGCCTTGGTCTGATCCGCCTTGACCGCTGCCCAGAGCCCCTCCGCCGCGCCGTTGAGAACCGTCAGCCGCCCATTTGTGAACCAGTCCGGTTCAAACCCCGGCAAGCTGTCCCAGCGGAATGCCTCGTTGCGCTCTACCTGGCCGGCGGCCAGCTCCACGGCATAGCCGGGCGTTGACAGGTCGAACCCGCAGGCCCCGTCGCCCAGCACCGCGGTGCAGGGTTTCTGGTAGATCCGCCCCTGCGGCCTGTTCAGCGCTTCGGTCAGCCCGCGCAGCTCCGCCTCAAAGGCGCCGCCGGCCCGGCGGATCTCGCCGATGGAGCCGCGGAACTGCAGCCAGCGCATCGAAACATCCTGCCAGTTGACCAGCCAGCAGCGCACCTCAGCGCCGTCGAACCGGCCGGCCTCGATGTCCTCCTCCCGCACGGCGGCGTCCCTCAGAACCCCCAGCGCCTCGGTGTTGTCGACCGAGAGGCCCGTGGCCTGCTGAACCGCCCGCGCCGTGAGGCCGCTGCCAGGCTGAAACTCAAGTCCGTCAAAGCTCAGCACACAATCGTGGTCGGTGAAGCCCAGCACCGCGCCGTCGCGCCGCTCCAGCGCCCAGCAGCGGCACAGGGTGGTGATGCCGGACTGAAGATGGGCGCGCAACCCATTGGAAAGCCCGCTCATACCCGCACCTCCACCACCGGAACCGCCGGCGCCTCACCCGCCTGAAAAGAGGCGACGCTGGTCTGGATGCTGCCGGTATCGAACCGCACCGGCACGTCGAATTCGAACCCTGCCCGGATGCTGAGGCCCTTCTCCGGCGGATGCGCCAGCGTGACCAGGCCGGTTGCAGTGTCCAGCTCATAGTCGACGCTCTCGCGCAGTTCGTCCTGTTCAATCCCGACCCGAACAGTGCCCGCCACCGGTTTGGTGATCGGGCGCTGATAGGTGAATTCGCCGGAGCGGTAGGTCTTGGCCAGCTGGAACGTCACCGTCGCGCCGTCGCCCTCGGCGATCACCTGATCCCGGAAGTCCGCCTCGGCGCTGGCAAGGGCGGATTTGTAGTCGCTCCAGTCCTTCCAGCGGAAGCCGTAAAGCTGCCCCTGGCGGGCCTCGAAGAAGGCGATGAGCGTCTCGATATCCTCCAGCGCGCGCAGGCCAAGGCCGGCGTTATAGCGGCGGCGGGAGTGCGCCCAGGGAGTGTTGCGCTCCTCGAACCCGTTGGCCAGCGTCACCACATCGGTGCGCCGTTCCGGGCCGCCGACAGACCCAAAGCTGAGCGAAGCGGGAAAGCGGACTTCGTGGAAATTCATGATGTTATCCTCCGTCCTTAACGGTTTCGCCCGCCGCGCGACAGGGCGCGCGACAGCTGGGCGGCGATCTGGCTGCGGCTGCGCTCAAAGCCTTTGACGTCCGGCGTCGTGACATTCATCACCACGTTGACCCCGCCGCCGCCCTGGCTGCGCACGCCAAGCGAGCCGTCCGCGCCACGGGTGAGCGGCAGGATCGCCTCCGGCCCGGCCTCGCCCATCAGCCCGGTGGCTCCGCGCATTGGAAAGGCCACTGGCCCGGTCACGATCCCGCCCTTGGCAAAGGGCATCACCTTGCCCTGGCTGAAGGCGGCGCCGTCGGCAAAGGGGATGATGCCGCCGATCAGCGCGGTCAGCCCGTCGGTCACCATCCCGCTGATATGATTGGTCACCGGCTTCATCGCCGCGTTATAGGTGGTGCGGACCATGCTGCGGGCCAGCGTGTCCATCGCCTCAGACAGGTTGTCCCCATCGAAGGTCAGCCCCGCAAAAGCGCGCCGTAAGCCTTTGGAAAGACTGCGGTCAAAGATCTGCGCATCCCGGCCGGTTTCCGAGAAGCCCTGCTTCACCCGGCCCAAGACATCCGCAAATGCGGCGGCCATGCCGGAGGCGCCGTCGAGCGCCTCACCCAGCGCCTCGCCCTGCAGTTCCAGTTCTGCCATCGAAGATGTGTCAGCCATCCGTCGTCTCCTTGTTATGCGGCGCGGGGTAGTCCGGGAAATCCTGCATCAGCGCTGCCAGGCGGCTGCGCTGCATCGGCTGCGGCGCGGCGGTATCGCCCAGCATCAGCCGCAGTTCCGCCGGGGTCAGCTGCCAGAAGTCCCGCGGCAGCAGTTTCAGCCCCGCCATCCCGGCGCGCATCAGCGCGGGCCAGTCCAGCGTGCTCATGAGCCTTCGGGCACGGAGAAGCTGCGCAGCAGCAGCTCCGCCGCCACCCGCGCCGCCTGGAGCGGCCCGCCGGTGATGGTGGCCGCAGCGAGGTCATCGCGGCTCAGATCATGGCCGCCGCCTTGCAGCCCCGCCGCCAGCAGCGCCAGCACGTCGCGAGCGGAAAACCGGCCCTGTTCGAACCGCTGAACCAGCTCGACCAGCGTGTCTTCCTCCAGCACGGCTTCCAATTCCGCCAGCGCACCGAGTGTCAGCTTCAGCGCGTAAGGGGTTCCATTCACGAGTAATTCCGCCTCGCCTGTGTAGGGGTTTGCCATGATCAGATCGCCGAGAAGCTCAGCTGGCCTGCGCTCGCCAGCGACAGCTCATAGGTCGCCTCGCCATTGTGGCTGCCGGCATATTCCAGCGCTGTCACCTGGAACGGCCCCTGCACGATGCCGAAGTCGGGGATGATCACCTGGAACTCCGGTGTGAGCCCGTCGAAGAACAGCTGCCGGGCGCGTTCGTCCGTCGCCTCATCCCGGAAGATGCCCGAGCCGGAGATATTGGCCGAACGCACACCGGCGCCAGACAACAGCTCGCGCCAGCCGCCCTGGCTTTCGAGACTGGTCACATCGACGCTTTCGGCGTTGAAGCTGATCCTTGTGGCGCGCAAGCCCGCGATGGTTTCGAACAGGCCGGCGCCGTTCATGTCCACTTTGACCAAGAGGTCCTTGCCGTTTTGAACTGTCATGGGGTTTCTCCCAGTATTTCAATTGGTTTGAGGGGTGTTCTGAGGTTCAAACGTCATCCACCCGCGCCCGGAAGCGCAGGGTGATCTGCCTGCCGCCGGTGGTCAGCCGCTCTGCTTTGGCCCGGTCGAACCACAGGCCCGTCAGCTGGCCGCGTGTGAGCGGCACCGAAGCGCCGACCAGCGCGTCGCAGACTGCCGCGGCAGCGGCCTTGGCGCCGGCAAAGCCGGCGGTGTCGGTGGTGACGGTGATGAAGAACCGGTGCTCGGCCCCGCCCGTGGTCTTGTCAGAGCGGTCCAGCACCTCCTCGCTACCCAGCGCCACATAGGTCTGCGGCAAGGGGCCGGCGGGGATCGCGTCATAGATCGCACCACCAACCAGCGCAGCCAGCGCGGCGTCTCCGGTCAGATGGGTGTAGACGGCGGATTGCAGCCCGCCTGCGATGGCATAGGTCATCCGCTCACCTCCTCAACCGCGAAACAGGTGAGGTAGCGGCCGTCCGGACCGTTTTCCGCAACCGCATCAATGCGGTAGAGCCGATTGCTGTCACGGAACCGCTGATCCGGGCGCGGCCTGGATGCAAAACCCTCCGGCGCGGCTCGCAGAGTGATCCGGTATTTCTGCAAAGACACGCTGTCACCTGCCAAGCGGCCGCTCAGGGACTTCACTTCCGCCCAGAGAGTGCCAAGCGCCACCCAGGTCTCGGTATAGCCGCCGGCGCCGTCGGGGCTGCGCTGGGGGTCTTCCAGCACCAGCTTGCGGGTGAGATTCGGGGGCTGTTTCATGCCAGGCCTCCCAGGGTCAGCCGCAGGCTGCGGTAGCGTTCGATAAGGCTGGTGACGCCAAAGGGCATGCAACCGCCATGCAGGCCGGTGTCGGCCCGGTATTCGTAGTAATGCGCCGCCAGCAGCATCACCGCCTGGCCCAGATCGGCGGGCAAGCCGCCCCAGTCCGCGGCCATGCCGGCCTGCAGTGTGATCCGCACCAGCCCGCCCGTGGGAACCGCGGGCAGCAGGCTGCCGGTTGGGCGCAGGCAGGGCCGC
Organism: Leisingera coralii; assembly: GCF_049056525.1. Taxonomy (NCBI): domain Bacteria; kingdom Pseudomonadati; phylum Pseudomonadota; class Alphaproteobacteria; order Rhodobacterales; family Roseobacteraceae; genus Leisingera; species Leisingera coralii. The sequence goes on from NZ_JBHUPT010000077.1 coordinate 9,178, forward strand.
TGGCTGTCGCGTTCCAGCCGGTAGAGTGCGGGGTTCAGGACCGTCTCCGCACCTGCGGCGTCGCGGATCATGACCTCAGTCACCGACTGCACCGGGGCAATCGGCAGCACCATTTGCGCGCGGTCGCGCCAGTGGCGGATCTCCAGCTCAAAATCTCGTGTAATCAGTGCCTTGCCGGTCCTTGCTTCGATCGCGGCCAGGGCGGCGCGCAGAAAGCCAAACAGCACCTCGTCCTGCAGGCTGTCCTCGCCAAAGCCGGTGCCCAGACGCAGATGCGCCTTGAAGGGGGCCAGCGGCAGGGCGGCCTCGGGCACGGGGGTCACTTCGCTCAGCATCATCATCTCACTCCTGCGGGCCTCCCCCTGAGCCGGCCCGGGTCTGCTGTCCGGTCTAAGGTTCGGCCGGCACGCACCGTCCCTTGCCGCTCGGACGGAGGGGGAGCAGCTAGACGGCAAGGAAATATGGGGTGCGTGCCAGCCGGCGGACCGGGCTGCCGGTCCGCCATCAGCGCTGAGCGGTTAGCTCAGGCCGAATTTCATCAGCTTGATCGCGGCAAAGTCGCTGACGTCGCCGCCGACGCGTTTGGTCGCGTAGAACAGCACATGCGGCTTGGCGCTGAACGGATCGCGCAACACGCGCAGGTCCGGGCGTTCGGCGATGGTGTAGCCGGCGCGGAAGTCGCCGAAGGCGATGGAGAAGCTGTTGGAGCCCGGATCCGGCATGTCCTCGGCGATCAGCACCGGGTAGCCCATCAGCCGTGCGGGTTCTCCGGCGGCCAGGCCGTCGGACCACAGGAAGCGGCCATCGGCATCCTTCAATTTCCGCAGCATTCCCGCGGTCTTGGAGTTCAGAATGAAGGTACCGTTGGCGCGGTATTCCGCCCCCAGCGCATAGACCAGGTCGATGATCGCATCGCCGCTGCCGACGTCAGCATCCACGCCGGAGGCGATGTAGCCGAGGTTGCCCCAGGTCCAGCTGCCGTTCTCGGCCACCGGGTAGTTGAGGAAGCCCGTGGGCTTGTCCACGCCATCGCCGTTGATGAAGGCATCGGCCTCGGAGCGGGCGAACTTGTCGGCAATGCGGGTGGCCAGCCAGCCCTCGATATCAAAGGCGCTGTCGTCCAGCAGACGTTGCGAGGCCTTGGGCAGCGCGCTCAGCTCATGCAGCGGGATGGTGATGCGGTCGATGGTGCCGGTGGCGGTCTCGGCGGCCGGACCGGTCTCAGTCGCCCAGCCCGCGCCCATTTCGCTGTGGTCGATCAGCACGTCAAAGGAGGTCGCTTCCACATGCACCACCGAAGCCACTGCGCGGATCGAGGCAGAGGACTGCAGCACCGATTTCACGGTCTCCGCGGTCTGCGGGTCGACCAGGTAGCCGCCGTCGCTGTTGACGGCAATGGACATCGCCTTGCCTTCCAGTTCGAGCCCGCGCAGGCCGTCGTCGTCGCCGCTGCGCAGGTAGGCGTTGAACGCCTTCTGATGCGGCGCGCCCGCGTCCTGGCTGGCTGCCAGATGGGGGCGGTTCTGAGAGATTGTCTTACGGTCCAGCATGGTCACTCGCTCTTCTGCCTGTTTCAGCCTTGATTGCACGTCGTCCTGAAACCCCTTGAATTCATGAAGAAAGCCGGTGATGGCCTGTTTCACTTCATGCGCCAGGGGCGCTGCGTCCCCGGTTTGGGCCGGGAGGTCTTGATTGCTCATGATGGGTGTCCTGCTTTAGGGCTGGCCTGCCTTGAGGCCGCTGGTGATCTGGCGCAGGCCGGCGGCCAATGCGCGGAGGGACTCTGCCTCGGCGTCCAAGGCAGAGGATTTGCCCGCCACCCGCGCCGCGGGCAGCATCGGAAAGGTGACCAGCGAGACCTCCCACAGCTCCACCTGGGTCAGATGGCGGGTGCCGTCCTGGGCGCGGGTGGCTTTCTGGGTGCGGTAGCCGATCGAGAGGCCGTCAATGGCGCCCGCTTCGATCAGCGCAGCGGCCTCGGCGCCCTTCGGCGTGGCGGTCAGGATGCGGCCCTTGACGTAAAGCCCGCGCGTGTCCTCGCGCACCTCGTCCCAGACGCCGATGGGCTGGGCCGGATCGTGCTGCCACAGCATCTTGACCGTGCGGCCCTGATCCTTCAGCGCCTTCAGCGATGCCGCATAGGCGCCGCGTGCGACCACATCGCCGCCCTGGTCAGTCTGGCCGAACAGGCTGGCATAGCCGGTGATCTCTGTTGCGTCCTTCAGCGAGAGGTCCTCGCCGAAGCGTGCGAATTTATGTTCAAGCTGGGGCGTTCCCTGCATGATGTTTGCCTCGCAAGTTATTGTTGTTACGGCAATTGAACCGCCAGGAAGGATTGGAAGGCCTGCGCCAGGATCACCGCGGCGACTCCGTAGACGGTGAGCCAGAGGCGTTTTTCCAGCCGCTCCATCATCTGCTCGATCCGGTCGAGGCGGCGGTTCACGGCCTCGTGCTGGATCTGGGCCACCCGCTCATGGGCGGACAGGCGCAATCCCGGTGAGCAATCGAAGGCATGCATCGGGTGCTCAGTCATCCTGTCCGCCCTCCGCTTGCGGCGCGTCTGGGGCTTCTGCGGGCAGCCCCAGCAGCTGCCGCTTTTCCGTGGTGCTCAGGAAATCGGCGGAGGCGACCCGGCGCCACTGCGCCTCGCGCTCTGCCGCCAGTGCGGGCAGCTGGTCGAGGTCGGGCTTCAGCGTCAGCGCCTCGCCGGTCCAGCCGGTCAGCCAGTCGGTCAGCGCAGCGGTAACCTTGGCCACCAGCGGCAGCACGGTCAGCCGGTAGAAGGCGCGGTTGGCCTCCTGGTAGTTGGCGTAGGTGGCATCGCCGGGGATGCCGAGCAGCATCGGCGGCACCCCGAAGGCGAGCGCGATCTCGCGGGCCGCGGTGTCCTTGGTTTTCTGGAATTCCATGTCGGAGGGCGAAAAGCCCATCGGCTTCCAGTCAAGGCCGCCCTCCAGCACCATCGGGCGGCCCGCATTCTTGGCGCCCTGGAAATTCGATTGAATCTCGTCACTTAGAATGCGGAATTGTTGCTCGGACATGCGGCCGTGACCGTCCGATCCTTTCCAGACCAGCGCCCCGGAGGGACGGGCTGCGTTGTCCAGCAGCGCCTTGGACCAGCGCGAGGCGGCGTTGTGCACGTCGATCGCCATCGCCGCCGATTGCAGCGATGAGAGGCCGTAGTGGTCATCCTGCGGGTGGAAGCTCTTGATGTGGCAGATGGGGGATTGGACGCCCTCCACGGTAAAGCGGTGCTTGCGCCCGCCCGCCACATAGTCAAACCCGGCGGGCCAGCCGTCCGGCCCCGGTACCACGTTCATCCGGTCGGAGCGCAGCACGTGCAGCTCTGCGGGTATTCCGGACTCAGAGGCGACGGCTTCGATGTAGGCGTTGCCCGACAGCAGCAGATGGCCATAGAGCGCCTCCAGCAGTTCCGCCTGGGTCTGCGCCGGATTGGGGCGGGCCAGCAGCGCCAGCCAGGGGTGGGTGTCATAGCGCTGGCGGCTGTCCTGCAGCACCAGCGGCACCGCGGCCGCGGCCTCGGCAATCAGGCGGATCACCCGGTGGCCGACCGGGTTGCCGGCAAAGCCGCTGCGGGTCAGGGAAGCGCTGTCGCGCGGGCTCCAGGCGACACGGCCTGCGCCATGCCAGGACACCACGCGGGCGGTCTGGCTTGCTTTCCGCTCCAGATCGGCCTCTGGGATTTCGGGCTTGTTGCGCCGCAGCAGGTCAAAGACCATTGTCCGCTCCTTATTCCTCGGGGTCTGGCGCCGGAGAGCCGCGGGGGCACTGCGCCTTTGCTGAGGATGATTAATGGCAGACAGGCCTGAAGATTTGCCGAGGGGGGCGTACGCCGGGGGCGCAACACCACACCATAATCCTCTGTTTTCACGACAAAACCGCCCGTTGCGAAACGGGCGGCTTGCGGTTTTTGGAGAAGCCGGCTGGCTCTGCAGTCAGTCGTGGACTTACAGCACCCTGACCTGCGGCATCCGGTGCTGTGCGGCCGGTTCAATGATCAGCTCATGGAGGGCCCAGACCAGCGCATCGACCCGGTCGGGAGAGCCGCTGCCGTGGTAGCCCTGCGGAGTCATCAGGCACATCTGATCCTCCAGATCACCCAGTCCCGGCAGATGCCTGACCCGGCCCTGCTCATAAAGAGCGGCGACAGGTTCCGCCCGCGCCGATTTGCCTTTGCGTGCGTGCAAAGCCCGGAACGGCACCAACGGGTCCGCCTGGCGCAGAACGGTCTCCACCAGCGCGCCGCCCTGGTTGACCTCCGCCACCACCCGCTCGGCGTCATAGCTGTCGCGGGCGGCGATCACGGCGCGCGCCCAGGCCAGCGGCCCGGCGCCCTGCACGGTGCAATCGGCCAGAACATAGGCGCGCCAGTCCTGCGGCTTGCCCTCGGTGACGGCTCCTGCGACCACGATGCCGCAGGCGTCCGACCCCTTGCCTGCGCTCACCGCCGGATCGACGGCCACCACCACCCGGTCGAGCGGCGGTGCCTGCGCCACCCGCGCGGCCTCCAGCCCTGCGGTGGACCAGAGGGCGCCCGGCACGTCGGCCAGCAGCACCCCGTCCAGTTCCTGCCGCCCCAGCCGGGTGCCGGCATAACGGGCCCGCATCTCCTCGATGAAGGAGGGCGCGAGGTTGGCGCGGTTGGCCTCGGTCGGGGCGTGGGTCCGCACCGTGCTGGGAGACGCCAGCAGCCGTTTCAGCACCGGCGCATTGCGCGGCGTGGTGGTGACGCAGACGCGCGGATCCCGGCCCAGCCGCAGGGCAAACTGCAGCATGTCCCAGCACTCCTGCCCCTTCTTCCACTTGGCCAGTTCATCCGCCCAGGCGGCGTCGAACTGCGGCCCGCGCAGGGCCTCCGGGTCGCTGGCCGAAAACGCCTGCGCCTCGGCGCCGTTGGGCCAGGTGAGCTTACGCTCCGACGCCTTCCACTTGGGCCGCCGGTCGGGCGGCGAGCAGGCCAGGATGCCGCTGTCGCCGTGGATCATCACGTCGCGCACCTGGTCATAGGTCTCGCCCACCAGCGCCACCCGCCGGGCAGTGCCGGGATCATGAGGCCGCGGTCCTTCGACCTGGGAGCGGACCCATTCGGCCCCTGCCCGCGTCTTGCCCGCGCCGCGTCCGCCCAGGATCACCCAGGCGCGCCACTTGCCCGCCGGCGGCTGCTGATGCGCCAGCGCCCAGAAGCCGAACAGATGCGGCAAGGCGCATATTGCCTTACCGGTCAGTTCGGCTCTGTTGCACAAATTGGCTGATGGCCGGGGTTCCCCTTTCCCCGGACAGACTTATCCCACGGGCTCTGTGAC
>NZ_JBHUPT010000078.1:0-5936 GCF_049056525.1 Leisingera coralii
TTGAGGTCCGCCTTGCCGCGGCAAGGCAGCGGCCTGCGGCCGGTGAGTATTTGGGGAAAGATGAAGGTGGGGGCAGAGGGCGCTTATTCTGCGGCGCGCTTCCTGACCCAGCCCAGGAAGGCCGCATCGGGCATCCGCAATCTGGGGCTGCCGGTGCGCACCCACATGGCGCGCCACTCCGCCTCCAGCGCATAGGCGTCCGCGCCGGGCATCAGCGCCCGCGCCTCTTCCAGCGTCGCGGGCTTCAGCTGCGGCGCGTTCAGCACCGCCTCGGTGACGGCGTGTTTCTGGCTGAAGCGGATCACATCGCCCTCCAGCTCCTCCAGCGCGTAATCCGGCAAGGGCTGCGCCTCGATCATGTCGCGGATCATCTTGCGGAACACCCGCCGCGGCGAGGCGGAGCCGGATTTCTTCAGCAAGGTTTCCACCGACACCTGCCAGCTGTTCTGCCGCCCGCAATGCTTGCGCGCCAGTTCATAGATCCGCCGCTCCAAGGGTTTGCGCAGCCGGAAGTAATCGCGGCTGAGCGTCAGCACCGATTTCGACAGCACCGCCCGGTACAGCCAGTCGGACAGCGTTACCGCCACGCTCACCATCTTGCCGCCGCGCGCCTTGCGGACGATCTCCCATTTCTCAATGAGGCCGAAACCGGTGGTCACCTCCTTTTCGAACCCGGGGCCGCCGGTCACGATATTGGTGGTGATGCGGGTGCCCGCCAGCCGCTCGAAGGCCTCGCGCAAACGCCGGTAGGCATCGCCGGAGGTCTCGCGGTTGCAGGCCACCAGGAGATCATGCGCCTTCAGGTGCAGGGTGCGGCTGACCTGGCGGCCGGCATTCAGCGCCGCCATCAGCTGGCTGATGCAGAAGATCAGGATGTCCTTGTCGTGGATCGTCGCCAGCCCCTTGACCGAGGGCGTCACGGTGATCTCGGCGCCGTTGTGCTGGTAGTTCAGGATCCGCCGGTCGGGCCGGGTGCCCAAGCTGAACAGCGGATGCTCCATCGACGCGAGATCATTCTTGGGGATCGCCCCGAAGATATCGCAGAGGAAGAAATCCCCCTGCCCTTCCGGAGGAATCCCCCCCGCTGCCAGCTCTGCCGCCATCTGCCTGTCCGCCGTCTGCTCTGCCGCCTGCCGGGATCTGCTGCCCCGGTCCGGCGACTCGTTTTATCGTGGTTTTGATTACGCTCACCCTAGGGTTATCCACACCGCGCAGCAACGGGGGTTCGGAATCATCCCGTCGGGGGTTCGGAGTCATTTGATCGGGGTTTCAGAGTCACTGGCTCCCGGAAATCCGCCCCGATCGCCTTTGAAAAAAGGGCTTTGCGCGACTCCTCTTCCCCCTGTAACTACTAAATAACCCATATTTAACAGGGCATATTTTTTTGCACCTGTTCAGATCCCCCGCTTTCCCCTGCCGCAACTGCCCGATTTGCTTAGAAAAACCAAAGGGGATGCGCATTTTTCTTCCATGTGCCGTGTTTTTGCGTATTCTGGCGAAAAGGCAGCACATCGGGGCTGCGAGACGGGAAAACAACGGGCAGGGCCATCAGGCCCAAGGACAGCAGGCAGATCCTCATGGCGCGAGATATCCACAAGGCAGGCAGCAGCCTTCCCCCCTATTTCAGCATCGATCCCGACGCCGCTTTGGCCGATCTCGATGCCCCCACCAGCACCGCGGGCTTTGCCGAGATTGCCGCCGCCTGCGCGCAAGGCCGCGCCGATCTGGCCAGCCGCGGCATGAACGAGGAAGGCAAGAAGGAGCTGCGGCTGTTCTCCACCTGGGAGATCACCCGCTACCTGATCCCGGTTGCCCAGGCCCATTTCCGCCGGGTGCTGAAGGCGAACCCGGATCTGCCCCAGGGCCGCAGCGAAACCGAGGGCGGCGCCAAGTGGTTCACGCTGGATGAGGTGCTGCGGCTCAGAGCGCATTTCGGCGCGCAAGGGTCGAAGGCCAAGGAATACATCCCCTACCGCCCCGAAGGCCTGCCCGCCAAGATGGTCGCGGTGGCGAACTTCAAGGGCGGCGTCGGCAAGACCTCGACCGCGGCGCATCTGGCGATGTCGGCGGCGCTCGACGGCTACAAGGTGCTGGTGATCGATCTCGACAGCCAGGGCTCGATGACCTCGATCTTCGGCGGCCGCGTCGAGGACGAATGGCAGACCGCCTTCCCGCTCTTGGCGCGCCACTACGGCGAGCATCTGCGGCTGGAGAACCAGCGCCGCCTCGACCGCGGCGATGCTCCGCAGCCGCTGGACGAGGCGCTGGATGCGGCGATGGAGATGACCGCCCAGGACGTCATCCAGAACACCCACTGGCCCAACATCGACCTGATCGGCGCCCAGCTGAACCTCTACTGGGCGGAGTTCCAGATCCCGGTCTGGCGGATGGCGGCGCGGTCCTGGAAGCTGTGGGATGCGCTCACCGAACGGCTGGAGGCCGACGGGGTGCTGGACGCCTACGATGTGATCTTCATCGACACGCCGCCGGCGCTTGGCTACCTGACCATCAACGGCCTCTCTGCCGCGGACATCCTGCTGGTGCCGATGGGGGCGTCCTTCCTGGAGTTCGACTCGACGGGCCGGTTCTTCGACATGCTGCATTCCACCTTTGCCTCGATCGAGGAGGGCGAGAACCTGGCCGCCCGCGCCCTCGGCCGGCCCGGTCTGGCGTTTGAATGGGATGCGGTGCGCACCGTCATCACCCGCTATGACGGCGCCCAGCAGGGCGAACTGGCAGCCCTCATGCAGGCCTATATGGGCCGGGTGCTCAGCCCCCACAAACAGGATTACACCGCGCTGATCGGCCAGGCGGGGGAGCAGGTGAGCGGCATCTACGAGGCCGACTACCGCGATTTCAACCGCGAGACCTATGCCCGCGGGCGCGAGACCTTTGACGAGACCTATGCGGCCTTCAAGAAGCTCCTGATCGGGGTCTGGCGGCGCGAGGCGTTGCAGGAGCAGCGTGCGGCCGAATAAGGCCCTAACAAGGAATTTGGGGCAGGATGCCCCCGCAGACACAGACGTCTGAGATCGAGGCACGAAGGACAGGACATGGCAAAACGCAAACGGCTCTCTCCGGCGCAAGCGGATTACCTGACGGCGGCCCCCGCGGCCAAACCACCCCTTGGCGGCCCCTCCAGCGTTGGCGCTGCGCCGATTGCCCAGGTGGCCTCGGACGCCTCCGCCCAGGCGGCGCTGCAGGAACTGTCCGGCGTTCTGGAAAACGCCCGCGCCAAGGGGCTGATGATCGAAGAGCTGCCGCTGGCGCAGATCGACGAGAACCACCTGGTGCGCGACCGCATCGAACAGGACGAGGAAGAGCTGCAGTCGCTGATCGAGTCGATCCGCGCCCGCGGCCAGCAGACCCCGGCGGAAGTGGTGCCGCTGGAGGATGGCCCCGGCAGCCGCACCCACGGGCTGATCTCCGGCTGGCGCCGCCTGACCGCCCTGCGCAGACTCTATGACGAAACCTCGGACCCCCGCTTCGCCACCATCAAGGCGCTGGTGATCAAGCCGGACAGCGCCGAAGACGCCTATGTGGCGATGGTCGAAGAGAACGAGATCCGGGTGAACCTCTCCCACTACGAGCGCGCCCGCATTGCTGTGCGTGCGTACAAGGAGGGCGTCTTTACCCGCCGCAAGTACGCGCTGCAGGGGCTGTTCGGCAACGCCACCCGCGCCAAGCGTTCCAAGATAGGCAGCTTCGTCACCCTGGTTGAGGCGCTGGATCCGGTGCTGCTCTACCCCACTGCGATCAGCGAGAAACTGGGCCTGGCGCTGGTGCGCGCCATCGAGGCGGACGAGGGCTTTGCAGACCGCGCAAGACAGGCGCTGCAGGCCGCGGACCGCGCCAGCCCCGAAGCCGAACTGGAGGTTCTGACCCGGCTGGCCGAGGGCGGAACGGCAGAAAAGCCCAAGTTAGACACTGCCATCCCCCCTGCCCCGGTGTCCCCCGCCCCTGTGCCCCCCAAGGCGCCGGCGGAACCGCCAGCCAGCCGCGTCCCGGCGGCGGAGGGGGGTGAGACTGACAGCCCCCCGTCCGCTCCGGTGATTTCCATGGCGGTCCGCGAGGGGGTGCAGATGGAGTACCTGCCGGCGGAACGGCGGGTTGCGTTCAGCGGTCCCGGGGTGGATGTGGCCCTGGTCGACGCATTGCACAGCTGGCTGAAACAGCTCTGATCAGGGTCTGCCCCGGGTTTTCATCTTTCCCCAAGGGCTCCGCCCGTTCGAAAGCGAAACCGTCCCCCGGACGGTTTCAAGGAAGCTTTCTCACCCCGCGCCGCAGGCAAAGGGCTTTTCCGAGGAAAAGCCCTTTTTTGGACTCTGATACCTGCAAGGAGCGGCACGTACATTTAGGTCAGTACGGTTGACCAAATGTTTCGCGCGCGAAACATTTGGTCCGGACCGGACCTATTTGCCGGGCTGTCTGAGGGGCGGCTCAAGCGCCCCGCCCCACCGCCACATAGGTCCCGAACCCGGCCCGTTTGGCGGCTTTTGCCGAGTAGATGTTGCGCAGGTCCGCCATCCGCGGCACCTCCATCTTACGGGCCAGCTTCTTGAGATCCAGGGCGCGGAACTCGTTCCACTCGGTCAGCAGCACCACCAGGTCGGCGTTCTGCGCCGCCTGGTAGGGGTCGTCCATCCATTTGACCCCGGGCAAGAGCGCCTCGCCCTCGGCGCGCCCCTGCGGGTCCACCACCCGCACCTTGGCGCCGCCGCCGACCAGCGCCGGCACGATGGTGAGGCTGGGCGCCTCGCGCATGTCATCGGTGTTGGGCTTGAAGGTGACGCCCAGCACCGCCACGGTCTTGCCGTTGAACGACCCCTCGCAGGCATCACGCAGCTTCTCGACCATCCGCAGCTTCACCTCGTCATTGACCCGCATCACCGTCTCGGTGATCCGCAGCGGAAAGGCATGGTCCTGGCCGATCCGCGCCAGCGCCGCGGTGTCCTTGGGGAAACACGACCCGCCGTAACCGGGGCCTGCGTGCAGGAACTTGTTGCCGATGCGGCCGTCAAAGCCGATGCCGCGGGCGACCTCCTTGACGTCCGCCCCCACCCGCTCGCAGAGGCCGGCGATTTCATTGATGAAGGTGATCTTGGCGGCGAGGAAGGCATTGGCCGCGTATTTGATCAGCTCGGCCGATTCCAGGTCGGTGGTCAGGATCGGGAAATCGCGCAGGTAGAGGGGGCGGTAGATCTCCGCCATCACCTCCGCCGCGCGCTCGTTCTGGACGCCGACCACCACCCGGTCGGGTTTCATGAAATCCTCGATCGCGGCGCCTTCGCGCAGGAACTCGGGGTTGGAGGCAACGTCGAACTCCGCCTGCGGGTTGGCCTTGGCAATCACCTGCTTGACCTGCCGGTTGGTGCCCACCGGCACGGTGGATTTGGTCACCACCACGGCATAGCCGGTCAGCGCCGCGGCAATCTCCTCAGCGGCCGCCATCACATAGGTCAGATCCGCATGGCCGTCGCCGCGCCGGGTCGGGGTGCCGACGGCGATGAACACCGCCTCGGCGCCATCCACCGCCGCCGCCAGGTCACTGGTGAAGCTGAGCCGCCCCGCCTTCACGTTCTTGGCCATCAGCTGCTCCAGCCCCGGCTCGTAGATCGGCACCTCGCCCGCCTGCAGCCGGGCGATCTTGCTCTCGTCCTTGTCGACGCAGATCACGTCATGGCCGAAATCCGAAAAACAGACGCCGGACACCAGTCCGACATAGCCGGTGCCAATCATCGCAATGCGCATGGAATGCCCTTTCCCCAATCCCCATCCGGCCGCTTGGGCGCAGCCGTTGTTCTGAGATTAGAGAAATATACGGTGCCGGACAGGGCGGGAAACCGGTTTTTTCGGACGGACAGGCGGCCGCCGGAAAAGGTCCGGACCGGGCCAAATGTTTCGCGGGTGGGGAGATTGTTTCGGTCCGGAAAGAA
>NZ_JBHUPT010000079.1:0-26896 GCF_049056525.1 Leisingera coralii
GCGCGAAACATTTGGTCCGGTCCGGACCTAATTCCGGCGCGGCGGAAACCGGCAGCGCCAGTCCGCCGCCGCCGTAAAGGATTTGACAGCACCGGGGATTTATGAGTTTTCGGGGCCGCACATGCGGAACAGGATTCACAGGACAGGCAAGGAGCACCCGGCGGTGAGCACGGCACAGGCATCCAGCACGGAAAACCCGGCCTCCAGCCCCGCGGCAGGGGCGGGGCGGCTGGTGGCGGTAGTGGTGACCCACAACCGGCTGGACAAGCTGAAGGTGACGCTGGCGCGTCTCCTGGAAAGCCCGGGCCAGGAGCTGGCGGCGGTGGTGGTGGCCGACAATGCCTCCAGCGACGGCACTGCAGAGTGGCTGGCGGCGCAGGAGGATCCGCGGCTGGATATCTGCACCAGCGCCACCAACCGCGGCGGCGCCGGCGGCTTCGAGATGGGCATGCGCCGGGCCATGGAGGCGCATGATCCGGACTGGCTGGTGGTAATGGATGACGATGCCCGCCCCACCCCCGGCACCTTGGCGGCTTTCCATGCCCGGCCGCGGCCGCTGGATACCGCGTTGGCGGCAGCAGTCTATTTCCCCGACGGCCGGATCTGCGAGATGAACCGCCCCTCGGTGAACCCGTTCTGGAACCCTGGCGTCTTCCTGCGCACGCTGATGAAGGCGCGCGACGGCTATCATATTCCCTACAGCGATTATGAGGCGGAGGCGCCGCGGCCGATCGATCTGACGTCCTTTGTCGGGCTGTTCCTGCCGCACCGGATGGTGGCGGCGGCGGGGTACCCGGACCCGGGGCTGTTCCTCTATGGCGATGACGTGATCTACACTCTGGGGCTGCGGCGGCGCGGCGAAAAGATCCTGTTCGATCCTGCTCTGCCCTTTGAGCATGACTGCTCCACTTTCCACAATGACCGCCAGCGGGTGTTTTCGCCCTTGTGGAAAGTCTATTACGCGTACCGCAACGGGCTGATGATGTACCGGGCGGCGGCGGGCGGCCTCCTGTTCTGGCCGCTGCTGCTGGTGGTGGCGGTGAAGTGGCGGCTGACGGCCGGACGCTATGGCGCAGATGAGCGCGCCGCCTATCTGCGGCTCTGGCGCCATGCGGTGCGCGATGGGCTGCGCCGTGACACCCGCCGCAGCCATGCCCAGGTGATGGCGCTGGCGGCGGGGCAGGGCGGGGACTGAGCCCGGCCGCCTCAGCGGCTGTTCAGAATATCCCGGTGGTAGCGCCCCATCAGCACCACCCCCAGCGCCGTCAGCACCAGGCTGGCGCCAATCACATAGGCGGGGCTGACGTAGGCGGCGGTATAGGTGGGGAAGAAACCAGTGCGCATCAGGCCGGTGATATGCACCAGCGGATTGTACCATAGGATGTCCTGCGCCAGCGGCGGCAGTTCCTCGTAGAGATAGATCACCGCTGAGGCCAGGAACAGCGGCCGGGTGATGATCGACCAGATCACCTCCCACAGGGGATAGATACCCATCAGCACACAGTTCAGGGTGCCCACCCCCATGGCCAGTATCATGGCCAGTCCAAGGGCGGCCAGGATACGCGGCAGATTCAGCATCGCATGGGCATCGACCACAGCCAGGATACCGGCAGTCAGCAGCAGGGTGACCAAGATGCTGGTGAGGCTGTTCAAGAGGAAGCGGGCCAGCAGCGCATCGGCCCAGGTCACCGCGGGAAAGCGCAGCAGCGGGCGGGAGAAGTTGATCGCCCGCGCCACCGTGTTGGAAACGGTCAGGTAGAGGTTGAAGGGCAGGTAGCCGGTAGCATAGAACAGCAGGAAGCTGGTGCCCAGCGACGGTGAGCGCATCACCAGCGAAAACCCGATCGACAGGAACAGGATCGCCGCCAGCGGCTCCAGAACCGCCCAGAGATAGCCGCCGGGGGTGCGTCCGTAGCTGGTGGACATTTCGCGCAGAACCAGCGCCGTGATGGTGCGCAGCGTGGCGAACCGCCGGCGGGGGCGGTGGGCAGCCCGGGCAGGAAGGGGAAAGAGGGCAGTCATGAAAACCCATTGTGGCTATGGCAGTGCAGGCCGTACTATGAAAGAAAGCACAGGCGAATTCAAACAGCAGATGACCGGGACAGGCAGGCAATGACGAAAGACAGCGGGGCGGCAAAGACCGGCGGCGCCGGAGGGCCGCAGCAAGGGGCTGCAGCCAACGCGCCGGCCAGCGGCAAACCGGCGCCGCGGCTGCATCTGCAGGTGTCACCCGGCGGTAAGCCTGGCGGGAAATCCGGCGGCCAGCATAGCGGCAAACCCCGGGCGGGCCAAGCCGCCGCGCCAGGCCCCGCTGCGGCCGGTGCGCCGGCCCAAGCGGGGCCTGGCGCGGCGCCGCTGCCGCACATGCAGCAGTTGCAGCAGCTGCGGGGGCAGGCTGAGGCTGCCCGGGCAGAGGCGAAGCAGGCCAAGGAAGAGCTCGCTGCAATGCAGGCCAAGGCCTGGCCGGTGGTGCCGCAGGCGCAGATGCAGCGCCGCCACTGGGGGGTGATCACCAGTTTCTTCCTGTTGGTGCTGGCGCCGCTGGCAGCGGTCGCTCTCTACTTGTTTGCCATCGCTGAGGACCAGTATGTCTCGACCGCCGGCTTCACCGTGCGCAGCCAGGACAGCACCGGCGCCAGCGAGCTGCTGGGCGGGCTGGCCAATTTCACCGGCACCAGCACCGCCTCGGACAGCGACATTCTTTATGAATTCATCCAGAGCCAGGAGATGATGGCGGCGGTGGAGGCCCGGGCCGGACTCAGGGCGCATTACAGCCGCTACTGGCCGCGCGATTGGGCCTTTTCGATCTGGCCCGATGCCTCTGCCGAGGATATGGCCTGGTTCTGGCAGCGCATCGCCCGCATCGCCTATGACAGCGGTTCGGGGCTGATCGAGGTGCAGGTGACCGCCTTCGATCCGCAGATGGCGCAGGCCATCACCCGCGCCATTGTCGAGGAAAGCCAGATCCGGATCAATGCGCTCAACGAGCAGGCCCGGGCCGATGCGATGCGCTATGCCGAGGCCGATCTGGCGGAGGCGCTGGAACGGTTGAAGCTGGCACGCGAGGCGCTGACCCGGTTCCGCACCCGCACCCGCATCGTCGACCCGGAAGCCGACATCCAGGGCCGCATGGGGGTGATGAACAACCTGCAGCAGCAGCTGGCCGAGGCGCTGATCGAATACGACCTGCTGGCCGGCACCGTGCCTGCGGGCGACGTGCGGCTGAAGAAGGCACTGCAGCGTATTGATGTGATCCGCGACCGCATCGATATCGAGCGCCAGACCTTCACCTCGGATAATACCGACACCGGCGCGGTGGGCGAGGATTACCCGTCGCTGATCTCGGAATATGAACGCCTGACGGTGGACCGGGAATTTGCCGAGGAAACCTACCGCGCGGCGCTGACGGCGCTGGAGGCGGCCCGCGATGACGCCGCTCGCCAAAGCCGTTATCTGGCCACCTATATCATCCCGACGCTGGCCGAGGAGGCGGAATACCCGCAGCGCTTCGTACTGACGGCGCTGGCCGGGCTGTTCCTGCTGCTCGGCTGGGCGATCCTGACGCTGATCTACTATTCGATCCGCGACCGCAGCTGAGGGGCGGCAGGGCGATGATCCGGTTCGAGAACCTGACCAAGAGCTTCTGGCTCAAGGGCGAGCGCAAGATTGTCATCGACGATCTGAACCTGACCCTGCCCACCGGGCGCTCGCTGGCGCTGCTGGGCCGCAATGGCGCGGGCAAGTCGACGCTCCTGCAGATCATCGCAGGCACCATGCGGCCGGACAGCGGCCGGGTGGTCTCCGATGGCACCATCTCCTGGCCGGTGGGGCTGGGCGGGTCATTTCATGGCGACCTGACCGGGGCGGAAAATGTCCGCTTCATCGCTCGCATCTACGGCGCCGATACCACCGCGCTGGTGAAATTTGTCGAAGAGTTTTCCGAACTGGGCAAGTTCTTCCACATGCCGGTGCGCAGCTACTCCTCGGGGATGCGCTCACGGCTCACCTTCGGCGCCTCGATGGGGATCCGCTTCGACACCTATCTGGTCGATGAGGTGACCGCGGTGGGCGATGCCGCCTTCCGGCGCAAGAGCCAGGCGGTGTTTGCCGCCCGGATGCGCGACTCCGGTGCCATCATGGTCAACCACTCGATGGCGCAGCTGCGCGAATACTGCGATTCCGGCCTGGTGCTGGAGCACGGCCGGGTGCAGTATTTTGATGATCTGGACGAGGCCATCGCCCTGCATCAGAAGCAGATGGCGTAGCGCCGTCAGTCCAGAAGATGCGCGCTGAAGGCCGCGAACTGCTCAAGGCTGAGCTTGCCGATGTTGCCCTTGTCGCTGTCCTGATCCCGGTCCGGGAAGACAGGCCCGTCCGCATCGGGGAAAAACACCCGTCCCAGCCAGGCATTAGCTGGGGCGAAATGCGCCATGATCCGTTCGGACTGTTTCTTGTAGAGCCGCGGCCGCGGGCTGGCGGGCAGGCTGTCGATGCGCGGCTGCAGCTGCCGCCGCCGGGGGTTGACGGCACCGTTCTTGCGGTTGGGCAGATGCGGCTGCATCTGGCGCAGGAACTCCAGCGCGGGGGCGGACAGGCCTGTATTGTCCTGCGGCGAGCGGGACAGATCCTGCAGGCCGGGCAGCGGGGTCTCGAACAGGATGGTCATGAAATCCTGCAGAATATCGCCGCCGGCCAGACGGGCGCGGTCGTAAAGGCGCACATCCAGCGCCTCCTTGCCGAAAGCGTCGATCCACCAGCCAAGCAGGCGGCGGTAATAGAGATAGGGAGCGGGGCTTTTGGGGCTCATGCAGGCCTGCAGAAACTCGGTAAAGCGCATGTTGTTGAAGCCGCGGCGCATGTACTCCCCGTACATGCTCAGCAGCGCATCATCCTGACGGCGCAGGTAGGCAACGATCCGGATCTCGCTGAACAGATCGCCGAAGATCTCCCGCAGATTGGCGATTTCCTGCGGGCGGACCAGGTTGCCTGTCAGGTTTTCCGAGGAGATCAGCATCGTATGGGTGCCGTCCGGCGCCTTTGCGGCCTGGCTGGCGAGCTGGTCCTTGAGCCGGCCCCGGAATTTCAGCACGTCAGCGCGCGACTTCAGCCCGTGGTCGCGGGAGAAGTCATGCAGGCCTTCCTGCGCGGCATAAAACAGCGTGATGTGGTTGGCGTCGCGCGAGAGCAGGTCGGGATAGAGAACGCCCTGCTGCTGCAGCCAGCCGGCATTGGCGGCAAAGCTGTTCTGCAGAAAAGTGGAGGCGGTTTTAGGGGTGCCGATATGGCAGACAAGTCTCATGGGGGGTCCTAGTCTTGCACCGCCCTGGCACCGGGCGCCAGGGCGGTGGTGTTCACCTGTTCCGGACGGGCCGGATCACGCGGCCTTGCGGTCTTCAAGGCGGTTCAGGGTCTTTTCCCAGTAGGGCCGGGCGGTCATCTTGCCATAGCCTTGGCGGTAGGCGGTTCGCAGCTGCGGATAGCTGCTGCAGAAAGCCTGCAGCGTCTTGGCCATCCGCCAGGCCAGGCTGAAGAAGCGGCGCTTGGAGTGGTGCACGGTATAGCCCTTGCTGCCATCGGTGCTGAGATAGGTGAGCCGGGCGCCGCCAAAGGCCGGGAACACCAGGCCGCGGCCGCCGATGTCCAGCTGCATGCGGTCGCCGAACCGCGCCCAGAACGGCACTAGGTGGCCATTGAGGCTGAGCAGGCCAAGATAATGGCGCAGGCGCCGCGGCAGGCGGCTGAAACGGCGCGGTCCCGGTGCCGGCTGGCTGGCGGCATCCTTCCAGGCCTCGTCGCGGATCAGCGCCTTGATATCGGCGCGCCGGGCCGACATGTCGATGTTCTCGTCAAAGAACTGCGGCCCCTGCATCACGTCCTGCCAGGCCAGCAATTGCGCCTCGGCGCTTTCGTATTTGCAGCGCAGCAGAGAGCGCATCATAAAGCGCAGCGCGATTTTCGCGGTGCCCAGCGGGCTGCGGTCAAGCTGGTCGAACACCAGGTGATGGATCAGGTGGTTGCGCAGATCCAGATACAGGGTCTGCGGGTTTTCCTTCTCGGTGAAATCATCCTGGAAGGAGACTACCCCGTTCAGGGTGAAGATGCGGAAGCCGTTGGCCAGCGAGAAGCTGATGTCATCGCCGCGCACGAAGAAGGGGAACGGGTGGTGGCGCACCTCGGCCACCGGAAAGGCAAAAAACCACCAGCCGCCATAGAGGGTGGCGGGCTGCTCGCCGGCCGCGGCAAATTCCATCTCCCGCACGGCACCGGGGTCGCGCAGGTCGGTGCCGTTGAAGAGTGGCCGGCAGGCGCCGTCGAACCAGGCGCCGTTTTCCCACATCCGCCATTTGTGGGTGTTGTTGATCATGGCGCCCGCTAGCGCGGTCTTGGGGTCGCGCGCCAGGGCCAGCAGCATATAGGCGCGCAGGATGTTTTCCATATGGAAGGAGGCGTCGTCATCCATGAACAGGCAATGGCTGAAGCCGCCGTCCTGGGCCTCCAGCAGGCCGCGGGCAAAGCCGCCGGCGCCGCCCAGGTTGGGATTGGGATAGAGCGTGACATGGGACGAAGGGGGGATGTCTGCGCTCTGGCCGTTGTCGACCACCTGCACATGGACCCGGTCGGCAAAGGCAAAGCCGTCGAGGAAGGCCTGCAGCCGCGCCACCGTGCCCTGTACTTCGGCCTCGCGCCGGAAGGTCGTGATCGAGACGGCCAGCCGCGGCAGTGCCTGCGGCAGTGCCGTGGTGGCAAACCGGGCGCTCTCGACTGTCACCAGATCATCCAGAGACAGGATTTCCAGGTACAGAAGCCCGTCCAGCCCCGCCGCCGGGAGGGCGGAAAGATCGGCCAGGTGAGGGGATTCGGGGCTGAGTTCGGTCACTTCGCAATAGACCACCTCCCAGGAGCGCCCGGAGCGGGCATGTATTACCCGCACCTCGGCGCGGCCGCGGCCGGTGACTTCGGCATAAAGCGACTGCAGATCGCAGGCCGCCGTCCAGATGCCAAGATTGAATAGATTGAAATAAGTGTCGAAGCAAAGCCTTGAACTGCGCGGTATGGAAAAGTCGCCGCTGCTCTGGGAAAACCCGGCTGCCCCCTGCACATGGTAATACAGAGAGTGTTCGGTACAGATTTCCGGTTCCGGAGTAATGACATTCTGCAGGGTGATCATATGTGCACTGAACCTTTTTGCCGCCGGGTCCGGCGGGAGGCTGCCGGATGGTTTGGCCCGGGTTTTGCATGATCAGAGGGGGCAATTCCAGTCACAAATTCCCGCCTTCCCGGCCCGCCCCCGGGGCGGCAGCGGCTCAGCAGTTGCACACAGGCGGGTTTTCCCGTTTAAGGCAGGCTGCAACCGGCAACGGAGGAACGGACAGATGGCGGCAGGTAAATTTCTGATGGTGGGCGCCGGCCTTTCAGGCGCCGTGATCGGGCGGCATCTGGCCGAAGCGGGCCATGAGATCACCGTGATCGACAGCCGGAGCCACACCGGCGGCAACTGCCACACCGAGCGCGACGCGGAGACCGGCGTCATGGTGCATGTCTACGGGCCGCATATCTTCCACACCGATGACGAGGAAGTGTGGAACTACGTCAACAGCTTCGAGAGTTTCAAGCCCTACAAGAACCGGGTGAAATCCACCACCCGCGGGCTCACGGGCGAGCAGGAGGTGTTCTCGCTGCCGGTGAACCTGCACACCATCAACCAGTTCTTCCGCAAGGTGATGCGCCCCGAAGAGGCGCATGATTTCATCACGGGCGAGCAGGCCGACACCTCGATCGAAAACCCGGAGACCTTCGAAGAGCAGGCGATGCGCTTTGTCGGCAAGGATCTCTATGAGGCGTTTTTCAAAGGCTACACCATCAAGCAGTGGGGCATGCACCCTTCCGAGCTGCCCGCCTCGATCCTCAAGCGGCTGCCGGTGCGCTTCAACTACGACGACAACTATTTCTTCCACAAGTTCCAGGGGATGCCGGAAAACGGCTACACGCCGATGATCGAGAAGATCCTCGATCATGAGAACATCACCGTGAAGCTGGAGACCGAATTCACCCCGGAGATGGGCGAGGGGTATGACCACGTGTTCTATTCCGGGCCGCTGGACGGCTATTTCGGCTATGAGCTGGGCCGCCTCGGCTACCGCACCCTGGATTTCGAGCGCTTCACCCACCAGGGCGACTACCAGGGCTGCGCGGTGATGAACTACGGCGAGGAAGAGGTGCCTTACACCCGCATCACCGAGCACAAGCATTTCGCGCCCTGGGAAGAGCATGAGGGCTCGGTGCTCTACCGCGAGTTCTCCCGCCTGGCGGAGCCCGGCGACATCCCCTACTACCCGATCCGCCAGGTGAAGGAGAAGGCGCTCCTGGCCGATTACGTCAAGCTGGCCGAAGAGACCGCGGGCGTCACCTTTGTCGGCCGCCTGGCGACCTACCGCTATCTCGACATGGATGTGACCATCCGCGAGGCGCTGGATGCCGTCCGCGGCTTCCTGGCGTGCCGGGAAAGCGGCGGGGCGGTGCCTGCGTTTTTCAGCCAGCCGCTGTGATCCGGGTGTAAGGCATGATCGTATCGGACAGCGAAAAATTCGTTTTTATCCACAATCCGAAATGCGGCGGCATGAGCTGCCACAATGCGCTGCTGAAATATGACACGCGCGATAACTTCTTCTTCGACTGGAAACCGGTGAACAAGGAGGGCAAGGTGCTGGACTTGGCCCATGTCACCCCGTTCCAGATGCGCCGCTTCTTCCCCAAGGCCTTTGCCGGGGTGCAGGACTATGTGAAGTTCACCTTCGTGCGCGACCCCTATCAGCGCTATCTCTCGGCCATTTCGCAGCATCTGAAGCTAGGCACGGCTTACATGCGCAATGCGGTGCTGGCGGACCCGGAGGCGTTCTACCGGGTGGCGGCCTCCTTTGCGCTGACGGAACTGAAGCGGCATCCGGTGGAGAACGACCACAAGCTGGTGCATTTCCGGCCGCAGGTGCATTTTGCCAATCTCGACGGCCGCCGCTGGGCGGATGAGGTGCTGCGGCTGGAGGCGCCGCAGGACCTGGCTGCCTCGCCGGTGGCCCGCTGGCTGCCGGAAATGGCCGAAGCCAACCGCACCGGCGGCTTTGCTGCGCAGGGCTATGAGGCGGAGCGGCTCGGGGCAGAGGCCATCGCCGCGCTGAACGCTTTCTACGCCCGCGATTTCGAAAGTTTCGGCTACCTCCGGATGTGACGCCACCGGGCTTAGCTGGCGCGGGGAAGGATCTCTGCCAGGGTCTCCGCCCAAGCTGAGACCTGGCGCATTTGCGCGGCATCCAGAACCTGTGCCGGCTCGGCCGGTTGCGGCTCGGCGGCGGCGGTGTCCACCGCCCGCTCCAGCGCCTCCTGCATCAGCGGGCCGCCGAAGAAGTCGCGGTCCAGGGCCTCGGCGTCGGCACGGTAGGTGCGTGCGGCATCCTCGGCCAGGCTCCGGTGCAGCGCAAGCCGGGTGCCCGGCAGGCTGTTCAGCGCAGTGAGGCTGCGGATCAGGACAACACCGGTTCGCTCCCGCTGGCGCGGCGGGAGGGCCCGGGCGGAAGCACTCTGATGAAAGGCCTTGACCACGGCAAGATCTTCCAGCGAGGGCGAGCGGTTGCTTTGCGGCGGCGTGCTGAGCTCAAACGGCGCACCATCCAGGATCACGTTGAAGAAATCCGCTACCGCGTCGGCCTGAAACAGCTGGGAGCGGATCATCGGGCGGACTGTGAACCGCTCGCCGAAGACGGCGCGCCATTCCATCAGCCGGGGGTGATAGAAATAGCTGCGCTGGCGCAGTTGAGACAGCGCCTTGGTATGGGCGTGCAGATCTTCCAGGCTGCCGCCGAAGTTGCCATGCTTGACCCGCTCGGCGTAGTCGGACAGCAGCCGCTCTGCATGGGGGCGGACATAAAAGACGATCTGCAGGGCATCCCGGTACCCTGGCAGGAATTCATTCACCGCCTGCTCCAGGGCGCGGGGATCAACATATTCGAACTTTTCGGCGGAGATCACATTCACATCGGCCCCGGCCGCTTCGATATGCGCCGCCACCCGGGAAAAGCGGGCGTGGCGCTGGCCGTGGGCCTCCTGGCCGGGATGCAGTGTATCTGCCAGCGGGCCGTGCTGGCCCCGCCGCTTTTCTGCTCCTTCCTTGGGCCCCAGTCCAGGGTAGAAGATCTTGAGGCTGCTGCATTTGCAGGCCTTGTGCGCGAGCGCCGACTGGATTGCGGTGCTGCCGCTTTTGAAACTGCCGGTATGGAAAACAAGCTTGGCGGGCATTGGGTACTCCGGGAGGTTAGGCGGTGGGATTGGCGTTCACCGCCAAGGTCGCGATGATCTTCAGCAGCAGCTTCTGGTCCGGCGTGTCCTTGGCAAGGCGAGGCGGGGTGCTGGAAGTGCTTGCCGGGAAGAAGGCGTCGGCCTCCACGCCGGTCCCTGCCAGGCTGGCCTGATTGTCTTCGCGGAAGAACTGGCGCAGCTGTTCCGCCTGTTCAGAGGAAAGCTGCATCTTGCCGCGGTCCGGCAGCTCCGCCTCCAGCGCGCGCAGGCTGCGCAGCACGTTGCGGCGGACGGCTGTCTGCTTGGGCGCCGTGAGGCCGGGCAAAAGTTCCTTCAGCGATATGTTGAGCAGCCGCATCACCTCCACCGAGCGGTAGTCGAAGCTTTCGTTGGCGGGATTCTTTAGCGGGGTGATACCGCTGAGCGGGGCGCCGATGGCGGTGAGAAAATCGAAGAACAGCTCCTGCTGCGGCCAGAAAGCCTTGTCGAACGGGCGCACGATGACACGATCGTTGCCCAGCACGTGCCGCCAGGGCTCCAGCCGGCGGCTGAAGCCCAGCTGGCGGTTCTTGCGGAAATTGCTGAATTCGAACGGGTGGGTAGCGCCGTTTTTAATGCTTTCCTGATAGGTGGACAGGAAATACGTGTCCTGGCGGCGGATATAGGCCACGGCGGTGATGTCGAAATCCGCCAGCTTGCCGCGGATCCGCTGCACATGCTCGCGGGTCATGTCGAGGCCGCCAAAGGCTTCGGAGGACAGGATGACATTCGGCGCGGGGCTGCGGCTGATTGCCTCAAGCAGATCCGATAGCGCCTGGCCGAGCCGGGCTTTCTTGGGCGGGCGCAGCCAATTCAGCCGGCGCTCGGGCAAGGCAGCGGCCAGCGGGCTGTGCTGGGTGTCCTGCATGTAGCTGTCGGAGGGCCGCCCCGGGTACAGATAGCCCGCGCGCTCCAGCACGGCGGCGTTCCGGACGAGATCCGTCTGGATGCTGGTGGAGCCGGTCTTGTTGAAGCCGATGTGGAGAAAGAGCTGTTTCAAAGAAAGCACCTGATGAAGTGATACGCTGCGGGTTGCCGGAACGGCGCCGGCGCCAGTGTTAGTGCACTGCGCAGCACAGGTCCAGAGCCGCTAGGGGAGGGGCCGCCAGAGGCACAATCCTTGAAGCGCCGGCGGTGCTGTATTATGCCCGGCAGCAGAGTACAGCAGGGATGGACAGATGGCAGAAACTGAGACGGAACCGGGCGGCGGCGGGCAGCCTTCATTCAATGCGGAAAATGCCCGTCTGGCGGCTCTGCCCGGGGCGGTTGAGGCGGTGCGCACGCCAGAGCCGCGCCATGCGCTGGCGCCGGGGATCTGGATGGATTACCAGCCGCGCGCCGGGGTCGAGGTGGCGGCCGGGCCGGAATCCGGGGAGGCAGGGCTGCGGCTGCAGCTGCTGCGCAGGGGCGAAAGCCCCTGGTTCTCGCTGTCCTACGGGCTTGATATGGCGGTGCTGCGCCAGTGCCGTTATCTTGGCCAGCTGATGGTATGCTCCAGCCGCGGGCCGGGCCGGTTCCGGGTCTGCCTGCGCTACCATCTGGACGATGGTTTCCGGGATGTCTTTGCCCGCGATCTGGTGGTGCTGACCGGTGCCCGCCAGGAGGATCTGGTGTTTATCCGGGTGGATGCGGAACTGGCCGCCGCCGCCCATGGCGCCGAGGTGCTCTATTTCTTCGAGGGCTGCAGTTTCGATGTGACCCTGCACAGCGCCGAAGCGCTGCTGATCTGAGCGCGGCCATGGCACAGGACCCTTACGGCTATAGTTTCATCATCCCCGCCTATAACGATGCGGCGGGGCTGGAGCGGCATTTCCGCTATTTCGCGGCCTGCAGCGCGCGGGTGCAGCTGGTGATTGTCGACGATTGTTCGCAGGATGCCACCGAAGCGGTGGTGGCGGCGGCGGCGCTGCCGGAGAACATCCGCGTCACCTACCACCGGATGGCAGCGAATGGCGGCCCGGCAGCGGCGCGCAACCACGGCATCTCCCTGGCCGAAGAGGAGCGGGTGATGTTCCTGGATGCCGACGATCTGCTGGCGCCTTGTTTCTTTGATGTGATGCGGCTGGCGCCGCTGGGCGGCGAAACAGATTTCGTGCTGTTCAAATACCACCTGAGCCGTGATCCGGAACAGCGGTTCACCTATGAGATGCACGGGGTCGACCGGACGTTTTTCAGCCGCGGCCCGGAGGCCAGCTTTCCGGTGCAGCGGTTCCGGCCGCAGGACCGCAGCGGCGCCATGGGGACGGTGAATTTCCCCTGGAACAAGCTCTACCGCCGCGGTTTTCTGCAGGACGCGGGCATCCGCTTCCCGGATCTGCGCATGCATGAGGACATCACCCCGCACTGGCAGAGCTTCCTGCGCTGCCGGATGTTCGGGGTGCTCTATTGGGCGCCGCCGCTGATCACCCATTGGGAGGTTCCCGAAGGCGGCCGCGCCACCCAGTATGTGGGAGAAAAGCGCATGGGGGTGTTTGAGGAACTGGCCAAACTGGAGACAGAGCTGCTGGCGCACCGCCAGGGCGGTCGGCTGCAGCCGGTCTTCGCGGCCTTCTGCAACGACCTGTTCAACTGGATGAGCCGCAGCCTGTGCGAGGGCGGCGATGCCGGGGTTCGGAAATGGGGCCGCACATATGCGGAAGCGGCCGAAAGATTCTGGGCGGAGAGTCAGATCGGGCGCCCGGTCGGGCTGAAAGGCGAAAAGCCGGGCAAGGGCGCATCATGAGTCGGATCAGCGCAATTATCACCACCTATAATGTGGAGCCCTTCATCGCCACTGCGATGCAGTCGGTGATCGATGCCGGGTTTGAGGACCTCGAATTGATCGTGGTGGATGACGGCTCCACCGATGCCACCCGGCAGGTTGCCGATGCCATCGGGGCGGCAGCGCCACCGGAGCGGGTGTCTTATGTGCCGGTCTATTTCGCCCAGAACACCATCGGCGGGGTGGCTTGCGCGGCCAATGCCGGGATGGACCGGGCCACCGGTGATATCGTGGTCTTCGCCGACGGCGATGACTGGGTGCTGCCGGACAACCTGGCCGGTGCCGTGCGGAAGCTGCAGGCCGCCGGGACTGATTTCATCGTCTGCGGCTGTCAGGAATACTGGAACAACAGCGGTAATTACACCTCCTATCCAGAAGCGCATCTGTGGGACCGGCTGCATCAGGCCCGCGGGCTGGAGGAGCGGCGGCAGCTGCTGTTGCAGATGGCACCGTTCCCCTGGCGCAAGATCTACCGGCGCGATTTTCTGGAACGGCACAATATCCGCTTCCCTGTGGGGCCGTATTTCTTCGAGGACAACCCGTTCCACTGGGAAACCTCGGTGCGGGCGGAGAGCTTCAGCTTCTTTGAGCCGGTTACCCATGTGCACCGGATGGCCCGCGAGGGGCAGACGGTCACCGCAATGGGCGTGAAGCCGCTGCAGATCTTTGAGCATGCCGAAACCATCCGTGCGATGCTGGAGCGGACCGGCCGGGCCGGGGATCTGGAAGAGCGCTATTTCCACTGGCTGGCCGACCATGTGCTGTGGTGCAGCCGCCATGTGCCGGCCGAGGCGCTGAACCGTCTGTTCTCTCTGGCGTCGGAGGCGCTGGCAGCCTATCCGGAAGAGACCTTCTGGACCCTGATGGCACAGAAGCCGCGCGACCTGGCCGGGGTGCGCCTGCTGACGGCCGCCCGGCTGGGCGATCGGATGGGGTTCCTGCAGGCGGTGCCAGGCTGAGGCGGGACGGTGCAAGCCGCCCGCCCCGCCTCACCTGACCAGCCATTCCTCCAGCTGCGGCGGCACCTCGCGCATCCGGATCCAGCCCGGCGCCGCGGGCTGGCCCCTGCGCAGCCTGAGCTTGCCCAGAAGCCCCGCCAGCGCCCATTCCGGGCGTTTGGCGCGCGGCACATAAGGCCGTGACGGGTCATAGGCGGGGTTCTCCTGCGGCTTTCCCTGCGCATCGCGCAGCAGCGCCCCGTAAGCGTCGCGCAGCCAGCGCTGTTTCCATTCCCCCAGGTCGCCGTCGCCCACCACCGCCGGGCTGGCGCTGATCACGCCGATGGGCAGCTCGCCGGGCTGCGCCGGGCGGATTTTGGCGCCTTCCAGCACCACGGAGAGGCCGCGGCGGTCCTCGGCGTCCGGGTTTCCGTCGGCCCATTCGAACCACTCCGCGTAATCGGCGCCGCCGCCGGACCAGGCGCCGGAGCAGCTGCCGTTGCCGTCCGCCCCGAGCCGGAAATCGGCGCTGCCGCTGCCGGCCAGCAGGTAGTCGCCGCTGCCGCCGAGGATCTCCAGATGCGCCGCCGGGCTGGCGGTGCCGAGACCGGCCCGCCCGTTTGGCGTCAAGGCCAGCGCGGTGCTCCAGCTGCTGCCATCGGCGGAGAGTTTCACCGAGAAATCGTCATTGCCCGCCAGCCCCATCTCGGCGCGGCCGCTCCAACCCGACTGGAACAGCAGGGAGGCGGTGTCGCTGCTGGCGGCCTTGTTCACCTTGAGCTGATGGCCGCTGCCGGCATGGGTCAGCAGCGTCGCCGGGCCGGCCACCGCCAGCGGGTTGGCGGCATCCGCCGCGGTGCCCACCCCGACCCGGGCCAGGTTCTGGGTTGCGGCAGGCGGCAGGATCCAGGCGCTGCCGTCCCAGACCCGCAGCTCCGCATCCGCCAGGCTCCAGGCGCGCCAGCCAGGCAGGGGGGCGAGGAACAGCCAGCCCTCGCCCTGCCAGACCGCGATCTCAGCTGCATGGCCGGCCCAGGCCGCCTGCGGCGCCGCCCCCAGCGCATGGGTCTCGCCCGGGGCCGGGCTGGCGGGCGGCGTGGCGGCATCGAAGCCCTCGACACTGAGCTGCACCAGCGCGTCCAGGCGCTGCAGCGCCTCGTTGTGGGTCACATGTTTCTGCGCCTGGGAGGGCATCAGATAGGGCAGGGCAAGGATCGGCGAGGTCTGGGTCATGGAACAGGGGCTCCGGCAGTGGCGGGAAACGGGATCCGCGCCAGACTGCCAGAGCCGGGTCAAGCGGGCGCTAACGGGGCGTGCGCCGGGGGCGCAACGGCCGCGGGCAGGGCGCAGGCAGGCTGCCCGCGGGGGCACCTGTTCTCGCCCCGTTCCCGGCCTGTTCGCGCAATTGTCGTCAATCTGTAAACAATGCCCCTGATTTCGCCCGTTTTGCTTCCCGTTTTGCGCCAGGCGGCCCGGTCAGGGTCTGCCCCGGGCCGCAAGCGCAAAGGAGCAGGATATGGCACTGGCATTCACCGGACGGTTCGGCACGGAGGACCTGATTTTCGGCACCGATCTGCGCGATCTGGAAATCGCGGTGCAGGACGGCCAGGCCACGCTTTATGCCATCACCGGCCTGAACGGCGGCATCAGCCGCTGGCAGCTGTCCGGCGATGGCAGCCTGCCGCAGCTGGCGGGCCAGCAGCTGCATGGCCAGGCCGGCTTGCGCACCGGCCCGTTCCAGCTGGCCGAGGCGGGCGGCGCGGTGCGGCTGGTGCAGGGCCAGACCAGCCAGGGTGCGCTGACCTATTATGAGCTGTCGGGCGATGGCAGCCTGGGCGGCCAGCAGCGCGACGCGCTGGCAGGCGCGGATGCGGGCGGCTTTGGCGCGGTGGCGCTGCTGGAGCTGGCGGATGGCAAATCGGCGTTTTACGCGGTGGGGGCCGCCAGCGGCGCGCTGCAGGGCTGGCAGCTGGATGCGGCGGGCGGTGTGCAGGGCACCGCCGCCGCCGCGGGCAGCAGCAGCGAATACCGGCTGGATCCGGCGGCGCTCTTGGCCACGGTGCAGGCGCCGGGCGGCCCGGTGCTGCTGGCGGCGGATGCGCAAGGGCTGCACAGCTACCGCGCCGATGCCGCCACCGGCGCCTTGACCCCGGCAGATGATCTGGGCGCGGCGCAGGGGCTGTCCGTCTCCGGCATCACCGCGCTGGAAAGCTTTGAGGCCGGCGGCAAGGCCTGGGCGCTGATCGGCGCCGCGGGCAGCAGCTCGCTCACCCTGGTGCAGGTGGCGGCGGACGGGGCGCTGCGGTTCGAGGCCCAGCTGATGGACACCGCGCTGACCCGCTTTGGCGGCGTCGCGGCGCTGGAGGTGGTGGAGGCCGGCGGCCATCTCTTGGTGCTGGCGGCAGGCAATGACGGCGGCCTGAGCCTGTTCACCCTGGCGCCGGACGCCGGGCTGATCCACCTGCAGAGCCTGGAGCATATGCCCGGGCAGGGGCTGCAGAACGTGACCGCGCTGAAAGCGGCGGTTGCGGGCGGCGCGCTGCAGGTCTTTGCCGCCTCCGGCGCGACAGGCGGCATCAGCCAGTTCACCCTGCCGCTGGCGGACCTGGGCGATGTGCGGCTGGCGGCGGCGGGCGCGCAGCGGCTGGACGGCAGCGCCGGCAATGACGTGCTGGACGGCGGGTGGAGCAGCGCCGGCATCTTTGGCGGGGCCGGCGACGACGTGCTGGTGGCAGGCGCCGGCGGCGGCGAACTGGACGGCGGCAGCGGCGCCGATGTCTTTGTCATCAACCCGGCGGCCGAAGGGGTGACGGTGCGCGGCTTCACCCCCGGCGAGGACCGGCTCGACCTGTCGCTGTTCGAGGACCTGCGCAGCACCGCCCAGCTGGACACCCGCGGCCGCAGCTTCGGCATCGAGATCGCGGCTGGGGAGACCCGGATCCTGCTGGTGCAGGAGGGCGGCGGCCGGATGGAGCTGGAGGAGGTGTTCGGCCCGTCCCTGCAGTTTGCCTTCCCGGAGCGGCAGGCCCCCGGCGTGACCCTGCCCGGCGGCGGCTTCTGGGGCAGCGCCCGCAACGACCGGATCGCGGGCACCGCCGCCGCCGACGAGATCTACGGGCTCGGCGGCCGCGACCGGCTGGAGGGCCGGGGCGGCCGCGACATGCTTTGGGGCGGCGATGGCCATGACACGCTGGAAGGCGGCAGCAGCGGCGATGCGCTGAAGGGCGGCAGTGGCCGTGACAGCCTGGCGGGCGGCGGCGGCTACGACCGGCTGTGGGGCGGCTACGGCGCGGATGTGCTGGAAGGTGGCGCGGGGCAGGACCGGCTGTGGGGCGGCGGCGGCAACGACTCCTTGTATGGCGGCGGCGGCGATGACCGGCTTGCAGGGGAAAACGGCCATGACTGGCTGGAGGGCGGCAGCGGGGATGACTGGCTGTGGGGGGGAGCAGGGGCGGATGTCTTTGTTTTTGCCGCCGCGCATGGCCGCGATACCATCGGCGGGTTCTCCCCGGGCAGTGACCTGATCCGCCTGAACGGGCTGGCGGAGGGGGTTCAGGATTTGGAGATCAGCCGCCTGGACAGCGGCACTTTAATCGGCACAGGGGGCGGACAGCTGGTCCTGGACGGGGTGCTGCCAAGCCAGCTGGATGCGGCGGACTTTCTTTTCTGAGCTGTCATAGGTACTGGCAGGCGCCCATGAGTATTTAGCATAAGGACCACCGCAACTCAGTGTCTGAGCGGATTCATTCTGCACGAGGTGAGCAGGATGCGATAGAGGTCCTGACCGCGCGTGCTGAAGCGGAATTCGGCCTCTTTGAGGAAGGCAAGAAAGCTTGATCTCCGCGGCCCGTTGAACCTGGCGCGGCGGCGATTCATATAGCTCCAGAAACTCCCGATGCCGTTGATATGAACCCCGCTCCCGGCGTAGACGGGATGCTTGCGCTCCCAGTATCCGTTGATCTTGTGGCGGCGCGCGAAGCTGGCTTCAGCCAGTCCGCCGTAGCTGCGGAAACCGTCGTGACAACCTCCGCCGACAGTTTCACGCGCCCGCCCGTTCGAGGGGCCGGAGACCGGCACCTTGCGCGGGTTATCCTGGCCGCGGAACGGGCAGCCGGTCACGGCCAGTTCCGCCATCCGCTGCCGCAGCAGCCGGTAAATCGCAAGCACCGTATCGTGGTGGAGGCCAGTCAGGCCGGCGGTTTTGCCGACGGTGATGTCGAGCTCAAAAAGCTGCAAAAGGCCGCAGAATTTGCGCTTGGAGAGCTGACCGCGCATCTTGGCTATGAAGAGGGCGAAAGTGCGCCGCGCAGCGAATGCTGACGAAAAAGTCCAAGTTGCGCGTTGATATCTGGCGAAATGAAAACACCCGAAAAAGCCTGTCCGATTGCCGTTCGTTTGCGGAACGGACGTCGAGAGGTGCTGGCATTCACTCAAGGTGTGATCGGAGAACCTCTCTGATGTCTTTTGTCAATGAATTGAGCACGCCACGCGGCCCGTTCCTCCAAGCCATTAAGGTGATTTAGCGTATATTGGTGGGGATGTTTGCCTCTTTACGCTGGCATGGTGCGCCGCGCGATATCCCACATGAACGCTGACAGTTCGCGTGCGATGGCGGTAGTGATTGCCGTTTTTCGTTTGCCGCGCTGGTTCAGCCTACGATAGCGTGCCGTCAGCCGCGATTGCGCTTTCCAAGCAATATCCTGAATCTTTGTGGGCAAGCCCTGAAGTATGTACAGCTTTCTCTCGCCGCTCAGGAGGCCGTTTCTCCGGCCGCCGTTGTCCCGGACGACGATGCGCCCGAAATCCTGCGCCTGCAGATCCAGTGGAACACAAACAGGGCTTTTCAGGCCTATACAAAGGCACTGGAAGAGCACGAGCCGACGCTGCTCCTGTTTACGGCCCAGCAATGCGGCTTCTGCCTGACAATGCTTCAAAAGCTCAACTGCCCGGAAATCGCGCGCTATGCTGGTTTCCTGCAGTTTGCTCAGACCTTTCGCGGCGAAGATGAGGGCGGCGACCAGTTGGGCGAGGCATTGAAAGTCTTTCGCTATCCGGCGACCGTAATTCTGCAGACGGATGAGGACCAGCTTATCGTGGTAGGCAGGATCGAAGGGGTATTCTCCGCCCCTCAGATTGACGCGGTACTTCAAGAGGCCTTCAAGACGAGCGCCGAAAATGGGGGAATGGAAATGCCGGATCTTCTAGGCGTCCGGGAGACCCGCACCATGCGCGACGCACTCAGGCTGCCGCAGCCATCGGCCGAGTTCTGCGCGCAGTGAAGGTGGGCGAACGGCGCTCTATTATGCAGCTGAGGCGGGCCACGCAGACCTGGTGGAATGGCTGGCACTCGGCATGGAAGTGGACGCGCAGGACGATTTGGGCGCTACTCTGCTTCTGGCGGCAGCCTATGGCCAGCACAGTACATCCGTTCCGCGAAGCAAGATCCGGCTTGGGTCGGGCCTGTTGCTCGCTGCATGCGGAGCCTATGTCCGCTTGCGCGCAGCATCGCCGGTTTTGAAAAAGCCGCGACCTGCGGAAAGCAGAAGCGGGGTGATACCCTGACTGTGTTCTCGCCTTTCACGGCCACCGGCCTTTTCCTGCTGCGGTTCCGCAAAGGGACGCTGAGGTTCAGTGTTTCGTGGCAGAGGCGATTCTGCGGGATGTGGTCCCGGACCACATTTTCGGATCCCGCCGGGTTCTGGGTTCCCGGAATTTTTTTACCAATGGCTTGGCTGAAAATTTTGGAAGGCGTCTGCCTGCCGGAGTGAAGAGGGCTGGCAATCCCGCCGCATGCTCGGCGCCAAGCGCGTGGCCCGGACCACATTTCTTTCGAGAAAGCGGCCGGTGGATGGGCTCTCGTCCGAAGCACCTCACCGCCCTCAAGGGCGGTGAGGTTCAGCCTGCCGTTTTCAGGGGGGCAGCGCAACTGTGGTCCGGGACCACAATCCGCTTTCTTATGGGGCTATTGCAGGATAGGCATAGCGCCAGCAAGTAGACTACTATTAGGCTGAAATGCCGACCCATAAGAAACAAGCGAAGACCTATTTGCCCCTTAAGCGGCACGCCAAACTTGAGACTTCGGCCGCAGCCAAGGGGTAAACCGTTTCGGCATTTTTGGGTCAGCTGATCGATATCGTTCTAGGAGAGGAGGAGGGCCCGGCAGAGCCCCCGCAGGCGTCCTCGCGGTCCCGCCGCGAAGGCAAGGTCACGGTTCGTCTTGCTTCTGATGCCCGTGACACGCTGTCGGAGGAAGCAGCGCGAGCCGGGGTCACACCGTCTACCTGGCTACCTGGGCGGCAAATATTCTGACCGCGCAGCCCCTCAGCCGACGGCACGCGACCGCCGCCGCCGTTTTATGTCAGGGCTGCGGCATATCCACGGTTTGGCCACGAACGTGAACCAGATCGCTTATGCGATGAACCGCGGGGTCTTCACCGGGGGCAGCTGCGCGCCAACGAGAAATCAAGTGGAGCAGCCGCGCGGTGAGGTGGCGGAGCTGCGTCAGCAGGTGCGTGACTTCGCCCGGGGGCGGCTGGCGTTTCAGCTGGGTCTTGAGGAAGAGGAGCTTCTTGATTGAGCGACTTCAAGGACACCTATGGGTTTCAGGATTGCTGACCGCCCCGGAGAGGCTGCATGGTGCGTCATGCAGCGTCTGGCTATTTTGACGCCGATACGGGCAAGGACACGGACCTTTAGCAGGCAAAGCCGGGCGAGCAAGCAGGCCGCAGGGCGCCGTTGTCTTCCAGAGGCGGCCAGACGATTTCTGCGGCTGACAAGGCACGCCTGGCGCGGGTGGCCAAAGGCATGACGGAGGTCATGGTGAAGGTTTCCAAGCCCGCCAAGACCGCCAAGCACGGGAACCCGAACAAGGTCACGCGGGGAACCGAGGCACGGCGCGTGGCTCACCCGGACCGGATGACGCTCGAGCCGCATCCGGCCGGCGATCTGCTCCGGTGACCATCCGACTTTGAGACGGTCTTCGACCGCCGCCTTCAGTTCCGGGTGGGCGATCATCTTCCGGTGGACCGCGCGCCGCCGCTCGCACATGTCCTGGGCGGCCACAGCATGGTAGTCGTTCAGCTCAGGCAGTTCCTTATCATCAAAGAAATTACGCTTGAGTTCCCGGTAGACCGTAGACGGTGCGCGGCCGAGCCGATCCGCGATCTCCGGTACAGGCATTTTGGCTTCACGCCACTTGGCAATCTTCCGGCGTTCTTCCAAACTCAGGTGGGGGTAGCGGCGGCCCATTCAACAGCCTCCATGCAAGCCACTGTATTCGTGCAGAATTTGCACTTCATTTGTGAATCCGCCGCTGGAGATGAGAAATTTCCCGTAATATGCTAGGCAGGCAACGCGGAGAAATCCGAGGCGAAATTCGCGGTGCAGCCAGCTGCAACGAAGGACACGGAACCGACTTGCAGACGGACACCAAAATCTTGTGCGCGAATGGATCATGAAGTAGCGTGCGCCGCAATGGAGCGAGCCGCTTCCGGGGAGTGCGGCGCTAATTTGGATGTGGCGCAGGGGCTGGTCCGGCCTTTAATCTTCAGGCCTGCTGCTTGTGCCCGGAAGTTTATTGAACTGAAGGGGTATTCTTTGAAAAGCAGTGCGATCCGGCGGATTGAGAATTCCGAATATGCCGCAGATTTTCTGATTCAGAATGACGGGCCGCTGGTTGTTGTTTTCGACAACATGTTTACGGCTGCACCGTTCGAGGAGCGCCGCTGCTGGGGGTTTCCCTATTGGGCGAACAAAGGCTTCAACGTTGTTGGATTGTTGGAGAGCGACCGGCAGGCATGGTACAGGAGATCTTCATTTCTGGAAATTCTTGAGGCCGCGAAGAAGGAACTGCGGGGCCTGTCTTTCTCACGGCGTGTTGGCTATGGAGGTTCGATGGGGGGCTACGCGGCGGGTGCGTTTGCAGCAGAACTTGACTGTGATACCTGCCTGCTCTTGAATCCGATTTCCACTCTTCACCCGGATTTGGTTCCCTTTGAGCCTCGTTTCCGGGAAGCTGCTCAACAAGACTGGAGCGGTTCCTATTCTGATGCAGCGGAACAGGCGGGGAGATTTGAAAGCCTTTATATTGTTGCGGACCCGCTTTTCCATTTTGACGCCGCTCATGTGAAACGGTTTTGCAGCAACCACCCTTCTCCACGATTCTACCGGGTGCCGGGTGTCGGGCACAAGGTGGCGGAGCACATGCACCATTTAGGTGTTTTAAAATGGTTCGTGGATGACGTCGTCGGAGGGGAGGTCCCTGATAGCGCGATGTTTTACAAAATGGTACGCGAGCGGAAGTCCTATCTCCGCTACTATGAGTGGATGCTGTCTGCGCAAAATACCCATTTAAGCGAGCGGGCTATTCAGGTGCTTACTCAGAACTTGGCATTGGTTCTGGCAACCGGCGAGATGGGCAAATATGAAGCCATGAAGACATTCGCATTGGCCACCGGCCGCCACCTCCCTGAAATCAACCTGAGACTGGGCGAAGCCGTATTGGAGAAGCATCCGAAATTGCCAAGACTTCGTGAGATGATGCGCGAACTCCAGGATCATTGACAGCTCTTGCGGCAAACCGCAGGGCTAGCGGGCAGGACAGTGTGGCCTGCCAGCAAGCAGCGCGTGGGCCAGTTTGCGGGTTTGAGGAAGGAAAACCGCATCGGCGCGGCCGAGTGTCTGTTCCCGGGTTCTGCCGCCCGTGTTCAGAACGGATGTGCGCATGGCTGTCTTCCTTTTCTGCTTCAGGAAAAATTCCGCGCAGTTTCCCGGGAAGCGGCCAGGAAAAGCCGGGAAGCAGCATAATTCAGGAAGAGACAGCGCCGCCGCGGCGCGTTCCGCAGGCGGGAAGGCCAGTCTGCTGAATGGCTTACCGGGGGTCTTAGAACGCCGGTTTCGGCCCGGGGGCCTCAGATTTGTACCACACCTCACGCAGCAAGCTGCAAAACAGCGCAAGGCACTGACTTCATTCGGAAAATTGAGGTGCAAGCGCGGTTTCAGTGTCGGAACCTTGTTTTTCCGGCAAAATCAACATTTTACAGTAGCATGGCACGGCTGCAGGCCAGACCATGCCCCGGCAATGGCACGGCTTGCCAAGCTTGTGGCACGCGATGGCACGGATACGGAGCGGGGGCGGCTCTCCGGTTGGCCTGCGCCGCGGCGCAGGCGGATGTGATCCGTGCGGGGGAAAGGCGTAACCGTGCTGCGGCCGCTGTTTGAAGCGTTCAGAAAAGAGAGAGCGTAAAACGCCGCAACTGTTTTGAGCCAGCAGTGGCAACGGGGAAGCGGCGCACATGAAAAAACGGGCCCCGCAGGCCCGTTTTGCGGTTTCTGTTCCTAGGGCTGGACGTAAGGCCCCGGCGCCGGATCAGTTGGTGGTGGTGGTGGTGGTGGTGGTGCTGACTTCGTCGTCGTCGTTGGCAACCACGCCGATCACAACCAGGCCTGCAACCACGCCAGCGATGGCGCCGGCGCTCAGGCCGCCGGCCATGCCCATGCCCATGCCCATGCCGCCGGTGCCAGCGCCAGCGCCGGCACCGGTTTCCGCGCCGGGGGCCGGCGCCTGCTGAGCGGACACGGCGGTGGCCGAAGCCAGTGCGGCCAGGGTCAGGGCAGTCAGAAGATTTTTCATTTTCAAACTCCTTTGGAGAACTGTGGAAAGGTGCGTTGAGGCGACCTTATGGGAGGCGGGTTTTCATTTCAACGCATGGAATAGCTGCAAAACTCTTGAAATCCGGTTTGCATCGCGGATTTTTCCTGCCCGTTGCCGCAAAGCCGCGGGACCCGGACGGAAAAAGGCGCCGCCTCAGAGCCGCAGCTGGCGGATTTTC
Source organism: Leisingera coralii (assembly GCF_049056525.1). NCBI lineage: Bacteria > Pseudomonadati > Pseudomonadota > Alphaproteobacteria > Rhodobacterales > Roseobacteraceae > Leisingera > Leisingera coralii. The sequence goes on from NZ_JBHUPT010000079.1 coordinate 23,856, forward strand.
ACATAACCCGTCTCCGGCCCGGCCCATTGCCGCGACTGCCAGACCTGAGTGCGGCCGGGGCGGGAATCAACCCAGTAATCGTTGACCACCTGCCCGCCGCTGCCTTCGCAGCGCTCCTGCAGATGGCGGGCAGGATGGGTGATTTCGACGATCTCCACCGGCGCCGGGCCCAGGTCCTGCAGGCTGCAGGCCATGCTGACAACCGCCTGGCCGTTGCCTGCGGCGCGCACGGTATAGCGGCGGGCGCCGCCATGCGCCGGGCCCGCCACCCCGTCCGCGGCCGGCACCTGCGCCGACAAGAGCCCGCCGCCGAGGCCGCGGGTGGCGATCACCATGCCGTTGCGCAGGGCAACCGAGACATTGTCCAGGGTGCGCCAGACCTCGACCTGCCCGGGGCTGCCGTCGCGGCGGCTGAGGCTGCGGGTCAGATAGGCCTTGGCGCCGCGGTTCTCGATGGTGACCTCGATATAGGCCTGGGTCTGCCGGTCCAGCAGCGCCCGGCTCAGCTCGGCCGCGGGCGGCGGCGGATTGCGGCGGCGGCTGATCAGATCTGTCACCGCCTGCACCACCTCCAGCTCTGCCGGGGTCTTTTCCGGCCCCCGGCTGCAGCCTGCCAGCAGCAGCGCCGCGGCCAGGGCGGCCGCCGTCATCCGGATCATGCTCATTCCCAGAACCTCGCGCGCTGTTCTTCCAGGCTCTTGCGGTGGGCCTCGCGCACCGGCCCGTAGAGCCGGTCCGGCACCGCCACCTTCTGGCCGCCGTCGCGCTGGGTCGGGCGGATGACCAGGCCGAAGCCCGAGCGCGACGGTTTGCCCAGCATCCAGTCCACCGGGATGCGGAAGCGGATGCCCTTGTCAAAGGAGCCCTCGCCGAAGTCCTCGGCCGAGACATTGGTGAGGGTGAAGAAGCCGCCGACCAGGAAGCCGTTGCTGAACTCGCGGTTGAGGCTGACGGTGCCGCCGTAATCGCCCGCCAGGTAGCGGCCCGCATCCAGCTGCAGCTGGTAGTCCTTGCCGAGCTCGAGATAGGCCGAGGCATGGCCGGTGAAGGTCTTGTAGTCGCGGAAGCCGAACCGCTGGTCGAAATCGCGCTGCACCACATAGTTGAGATCCGCGCCCAGGCCGAGGCGGCTGTTCACCGGCTTCCACAGCAGCTCGCCGGAAATGCCGCCGTACATGCTCTCGAACAGGCCGGCGGTGGCGCGGGCATAGAGGTTGCGGCCGGGCTTCCACAGGCGGCTGACGTAGAGGTCTTCCAGGGTGGTGCCGAACTGGGCGTATTCCACCTGGTCGGTGCGCACATGCGGCAGCACCGAGTTGGAGGCGCGGCCGTTCTTCACGTTGCCCCAGATGCGCTGGCGGATGGTGCCGGCAATGCGCCAGCCCGGCGCCGGCGCGTAAGAGGCGGCAAAATCGAGCCCGGCATCGAGCCGGAACGGCTGCTCCGGGTCGAAATAGGCCGGCGCGGTATAGGGGCTGATGGAGGTGGCAAAGGCCGGGTACAGCTCGCCCGAGAAGATCGCCTCTTCCGGCAGCGGCCCGGCATCCTGCACCCCGGCGGCGGCAAACAGCGCGTCCGAAGCCTCCGGATCGAACTCCAGCGCCTCCAGGTCGGAGCGCCGCAGCTCGATGGCCGCCAGCCCGGTGCCGCGGCGCACCGGCACCAGGCGGAAGGTCTCCACCGAGGGCGGCAGCGTCCGGGCCAGGGCGCGGGCCGCCCGGCCCGCCGCCTGGCTCTGCGAGCGGTAGCGGTTGTTGCGGTAGCGCAGCTCGGCGGCGGTGCCGGTGAAGGTGATCGCCTCCAGCACCAGCCCGTCCGCCTTCAGCGCCTCGGCGGCGAGGTCGCGGATCTTGCGGGTTTTGGTTTCGCTGGCGGCCCAGTCCTGGCGCCAGTGGCTGTCTTCCGCCGCCCATTGCGAGCGCGGGATGACGGGATGCGGCGCCGGCACCGCCATCGGGGTCGGCGGATGCTGCGGGTTCAGCTGGATCTGCGCGGTCACGCCGATTTCCGAGCCGTAGAGGTAATAGGCGCCCAGGCGCACCCGCTCGGAATACTGGTATTCCACCCCGTAGTTGAACGAGGACTTGCGCTCGAAGACGTCGGGCGCCCCGGTTTCCAGCTCATAGGCATCGGTGGAATATTCCGCCTTCAGGCTCCAGCGTTCATCGGGCTGCCATTCAAAGCCGGCAAAGGGCGCCACATCGCCGCGGAACCACTGGTCGGTGGCCAGCTCGCCGCCGGTGTCGCCGGCCACGAAGGACGGGCGGCTGCCGATGGAGCCGATGGCGCCGTGGCTGCCGAGCCGCCCCCAGCCCAGGCCCGCCGAGACCTTCAGCCGGCCGGGCGCGCGGCCCCAGCCCAGGGCGGCGGCCTCGAAGCGCTTGGTGGCGACGAAATACTCCGCCGCGTAAATCCCGGTGCCGGCAAAATCCTGCAGCCCCATGGTGACTTCCGGCAGCCAGCGCCGCTCGCGCCACAGCCGGGCGCGCACGTCGAAGCCGCGGTCGTAATAGGTGTCAAAGCCGGCAATCTGCGCGCCGTTGGTCTGAATGCCGTTGTAGCGGAAGGAGGCGGACAGCCAGGGCAGCGCCTGGAAGGTGAGGTTGTAGCGGCTCTGGCCGCCGAACCAGGAATAGGTGACCGCATACTGGCCGTCGGGCAGCATTTCGGCGCTTGGCATGTCGATCAGGCCGGGGCTGCCGTAGAAGGTGAGGCTGGGCGGCGGCAGCGGCTTCAGCCGCGGCGCGGCCGCCTCGGTGCCCGGCGCGGCGCCATGGCCGGCGCCGGGGGTCTCCGGCCCCAGCGCCAAACCCGGCTGGGCGGCCAGGCACAGCGCCGCGGCCGGGGCGGCCAGATGTGCGGCCAGAGGCGCGGTCCTGTGCACGGTGCTGTGCAGAAGGGTTTTGATCGCGGTCACGGGAAACCTGCCTTTTGGTACTGCCTGTGCCGGGTCTCGCGGTCCCGGCCTTCTCGCCTGCTGCCCCGCTTAGAGCATGGATGGCGGGGGCGGATCAATTGCCGCGGCGCCCGGCGGCGGCGGT
>NZ_JBHUPT010000080.1:0-26876 GCF_049056525.1 Leisingera coralii
GGGCGGCCAGATGTGCGGCCAGAGGCGCGGTCCTGTGCACGGTGCTGTGCAGAAGGGTTTTGATCGCGGTCACGGGAAACCTGCCTTTTGGTACTGCCTGTGCCGGGTCTCGCGGTCCCGGCCTTCTCGCCTGCTGCCCCGCTTAGAGCATGGATGGCGGGGGCGGATCAATTGCCGCGGCGCCCGGCGGCGGCGGTTTTACCTCTGCTGCTGCCCTGCCGCCGCACCCCGTGCGGCGCTGCTGATGCCGTTTCTGCTGCCATGCCAGGGGATCCGCAGGCATGGCAGTACGGCGGAATGCGGCGAAACAGCATATTTCAGGAAGAGCTCCCGCCGCTACGGCGCGTTCCGCAGGCGCTACCAGAGCCCATCGCATTCGAGCACCACGCTCCAGAAGTGAGCTAAAAAGCTCTTCAAAACCGGGCAGGCACATGCTGACAAGCTGGTGGTGAGAGCGGGCGGCTGTCTCGGTGTGGGCTTCTTACCCCGGTCGTGGGGCCAGCTGTCTTCTCCTTTGCAGCATGACACGTGGTCAAGGAAGCGGCACAATCCCGTGACAGGCCCAATGCTTGCTGATCAGCCGGTAAACAGGATCTGGCACTCAGGCAAAAAACGGCTTGATCTGAACTGTGCGTTTCGACAACCCCTTACTGACAGTTGGCGGGAAGTGCACAGCCACAGGGATTTTACGGGCGAAGAGAAGCCGGAAAGGAAACGACGCAATGCCGCAGAGCCCTCGAACAGCCTACATTCACATCGGCGCGCCCAAAACCGGCTCGACGGCAATCCAGGCCGCTTTTTCCGCCGCCAAGGACCAACTCAGTGAAAGCGGCTATCACTATCTCGACGGCGACCGGAACCACTCCGAGATGCTGGCGATGTCGTTCTGGGCCGAACAAGACGCGCTAAAGCTCGGGCAGCTCAGGTGGATCGACGATGAAGACGAGTTCTTCCGGCACCGGGCAAGCCTGCGCGAGGCGCTGTCCGAGCAAATCAGCCGTTCGGTCTCCCGCAACCTCATCATCTCGGCGGAAGAACTGTCTGACTTCCGCGAGCCGGAGGTACAGTCCTTCATTACCTTCTTGCAGCAGAGGTTCGACAGGATCCGGGTTATCGCATATGCCCGTGAGCCACAGAGCTGGATGACGAGCGCGGCCCAGCAGGGGGTTAAATGGTCCGGCGACAGGCTGGATGAGCGCTTTCAGGCTCCCCGGCTGCCCGAGTACCAGCGCCGGTTCGAACCCTTCATGACAGCGGTGGGGCAGGAGAATTTCGATCTCAGGCCGTATTTTCCCGGCGAAAAGGAATTCGACGTGGTGGCGGATTTCGCCCGCGCCATTGGCATCGGGGAAAAGATCGGAGCAAACTCCGCTGAAAGCCGCGTGAACTCAGCCGTTTCGCACCGCACGGCAATCATTTTTTCGGCCGTCAATGCGGCAATGCCGCCTTTTGTGGAAAACCGTCATAATCCCTGCCGATCTTTTAACGTCGTCCGTGACGGCCGCCTGCCCGGCCGGAAATTTGCTCTGCCGAGCGAAACCGTCCTGAACACTGCCGACATTCTTCAGGACGAGCGCGGCTGGCTCAATGAGACAATGGGCCGGGCGGTGTTTACCGCGCCTGCGGTCCCTGAAATTCCGCTCGACAGCTGGTATGGCGGTGAACGGGAAGAGCTCGAGGCATTTGCCGCCGTTTTTTCAGCGCATTGCCGTCAAGCCCAGAATGATGAGGCGCTGAAGGCTTACCTGAAGTCGAAAAAACACCGGGAAGCCAACCCCGGGCTGGCGCGCGCGCTTCTGAGCAATGCCTGGATGCTGGCCACCGATCAATGGACGCTGCATCTGATCGCCACCGAGGCGGTGGAGACGGAGCATCCGGACCGTCACCGCTTCTTCGCCAAGCAGCGGATTATGCGGCGGATCGAGAATGCTCAGCCCGGCGATCCCCCGCTTGCAGTTGGCAACCCGTTCCACAGGGAATGGTGACCGGCCCCGGGGAGGCTGTGCGCCTGCCCGGGGCGGGCCGGTCAGGCGCGGCCCAGGGTTGCCAGGGCATAGAACAGCGCGGTTTCCGGGCCCGACTGGCGGCGCAGGCCAAGCCGTGCATACCCCAGCGCCCTGAGGGGCCCAGGCTGCGCCCGGGCCGCAGCATAACCGGCCAGAAGATTTCGGGCTTCCTTGGTCAGAAGGGCATCGCGTTTGCGCAAATGGGCGACCAGATGGTCCATCCAGTCCCGGTACTGCCCTGACCACATGACCCGCACACGGCGCCGCAGGCCTCCAGCCCGCCTGCTCGCGCCGATCAGGTTGCCCTCGTGCTGCCGCCAGGCGACCACCGGTTCGGAATCCAGAAGGCATTGCGCGCCTGCCCCGCTGAGCAGCAAGTAAATCCACCAGTCATGATAGGGGATGCCATCGGGCCGCCCGGATTGCCGCACCAGGCGCAGGGCTGCAGGGTTGAGAACGGAGCTGTGCCCTGAAAACAGGTTCTGCACCAGAGCATTGCGCAGCCCCGGCTTGCTCTGGGGGTCCGAGGACACCGAAAGGGGGCGCATCCCGGCATCGGTAATCACGCTTTGCCCTGCATAAAGCACGGGCCCGCCCGCGTCCGCAGTCTTCATGACCGCAAGCGCCCGGCTCAGTTTGTTTTCAAGCCAGATGTCGTCCTGATCGGAAAGTGCGATGTGAGTGCCAGGCAGATCAGGGTGGCATAGCAGCGACAGGTAGTTCTGCGCAGCCCCCTGCTCCGGGCCGTGCAGCAGACGGATCTCGCGCTCGGGATGCGCCGCCGCGAAGCGCTGCAGAATCTGCAGCGTGCCATCCGTTGAATTGTCATCGCTGACCCAGAGCGACCAGTCAGAATGATCCTGCTGCAGAAAGGAAGCCAGCTGCTCCTGCAGGAATGCCGCCCCGTTCCGCGTGCACATAAGAATTCTGATATGCGTCCGTTCCTGTGACACAGCCTTGCCTGTTCTTGTCCGCCGGGATCTTAATGACGCGGGCCGCGCCGCCATGCAATGCCATCAATACCGCACCCCCGCTGCCGGATCGGATCCGGCTTCCTGAAAGCAGCAGGCTGGCCTTGCCAAAGCTCTACCCCCTTATGCCGTCTTCCACCCCTCCTCACGTCCGTCTCCCCTGTCCCCGGCCCGGGCAGAGTACGGACCGCAGCCCCTTTTATTCATGGAGAAGACCGGTGTGTTTACAAAAATCTTAACTTCACTAAATCGCCGGATGAAGCCTATCGTCGTAGGGATCAAGCCAGTTGAATTTTCTTGTGCCGCGCGGATTTTCACCGCGCGGGCGTGCACCGCGCGAGGTTGCTTCGCGCGGGCGGGACGCGTGTGTGGCGCGGGCGCAAATGTGTGGTTGCGAGTTTGTTTCGCGTGTCTGCGGCGTGTGTTCCGCGCGCCGGTGTTAATGGGTTAAAGGGGGCAATCTAATGACACAGAACCTGAATATCACCGATATTTTATTCATGTTTGACAACGTGCTGCTTGGGGATACTCCGGCGCCCGGGGCGGACCCGCTGGCGCCTGACGGCATCCGCACCATAGACGGCACGAACAACAATATCTCCGGGCAGACGCTTATTGACCAGTTCGGAAACCTTGTGGATACCGCCACCTTCGGCAATACCAATCACGGTTTTGTCGATCATTCGAGTTCCACCAGCCCGCTCGCCTACGGCATCGATCCTGCTGTGGTCGACACGACGCCGCGGCTGATCAGCAACCTGATCGCGGATGCGACCGGCAGCAACCCGGCTACCGCCGGGGTGCCGCTGCTGGCCGAGGGCGATGCCGCGGTCGACCGGCTGCCGGAAAACAGCCTGTTCACCTTCTTCGGCCAGTTCTTCGATCACGGGCTCGACTTCATCAGCAAGCAGAACTCGGGCGTGATCATGATCCCGATCCTGCCGGGCGACCCGCTGTTCGACCCGGCGCCGGGCGCCTTCAATATGATGCCGGTGACGCGGGCGGAACTGGACGGCAATGGCGATCCGATTAACACCACCGCGCCCTTCATCGAGCAGAGCCAGACCTATGGCTCGCTGTCCTCGACCACCTTCTACCTGATGGAATATGACATCAACGGCATCGCCACCGGTGATCTGGTGCATGGCGCCGACGGCGGCATGGGCACCTGGGCCGACATCAAGGAAAACGCCAACCGCTGGGCGCGGGCGCAGCCGGGGGCCGATCCCGCCACCGAGATGCTGACCGACGCCGATGTGCTGGATGTGCCGGATCCGACAATGTGGGATCCAGCCGCAAACGGCGGCCTGGGCGGCTTCCTGCCGGGCGCGGGCACCGGCCAGCCCTTCCTGGCCGACATCGCCCATAACGCCAACCCGAGCGGCGGCCTGGCCCCGGACGCCAATGCGGTGATTGATCCGCACGGATTCGGTGCGCCGCCGCCGGCGCCCGGTGAATATGATGACGAGTTGCTGGATGCGCATTTCGTCTCCGGCGACGCCCGGGTCAATGAAAACACCGCGCTGATCGCCATCCACCAAGCCTTCCACGGCGAACACCGCCGCCTGGTCGCCCAGATCAAGGACTGGGTCAACCAGCAGGACGAGATCGAGCCCGGCTTTGCCGCACAATGGGACGGCGAGATGTTCTTCCAGGCCGCGAAACTGGCCAACGAGATGCAGTACCAGCATATTGCATTCGAGGACTTCGCGCGCCGGATGAGCCCGAACATCGATGAGTTCGCGCAGTACGAGGTCGATATCAACCCCAATATCACCACCGAATTTTCCCAGGCGGTGTACCGTCTCGGCCACTCGCAGCTGACCGACACCGTGAAGACCACCAGCGTCACCGGCGAGGCCACAGACCTCACCCTGGTTGATGCCTTCCTGGACCCCGAGACCTTCAGCGAGTTCGGTGCCGGCGCCTTCCTGAAGGGCGGCCAGTTCGAGCAGGGGTCGCGAATCGACGAATTCGTGGTCGATGCGCTGCGCAACTTCCTGGTCGGCCTGCCGCTCGACCTGGCCGCGATCAATATCGCCCGCGGCCGCGATGTCGACCTGCCGACGCTGAACCAGCTGCGCGCCGACCTGTTTGCGCAGACCGGCGAAACCTCGCTGCGGCCCTATGACAGCTGGGCCGATTTCGGCGCCAACCTGCTGAACCCGGATTCGCTGGTCAATTATATCGCGGCCTATTCGAATGAGGCGACGATCGCGGCGGCCCGCCTGGCGGGGGATAATGCCGGCGCCCGCGCCGCCGCCCAGACCATGATGGGCAACGCCACCTTCATGGACACGATTGCCAATGGCGGCGACGACGGCTTCGAGCGGATCGACCTGTGGATCGGCGGCCTCGGCGAGAAGAAGGTGCCGCTTGGCCTGCTCGGCTCGACCTTTGATTTCGTGTTTGCGCAGCAGATGCTCGCGCTGCAGAACGGCGACCGGTTCTATTATCTGGCCCGGCTTGACGGCAACATCCTGGACGAGATCGAAGGCCAGACCCTGGCCGACCTGATGATGCGCGGCGGCGACGCCATCCACCTGGGCGGCGATGTGTTCGGCACCCCGGACGTGCTGACCGAGATGAGCGGCCTGGCGCTGACCGATCTGCTCAAGACCCCAGGCGAGCTGACCCAATACCTGGCCGAGATCATCGGCGGCACCAATGCGGCCAACATGATCCAGGCCGGAGCCGGCAATGACGCGGTGCATGCCGAAGGCGGCGATGACACCGTGTTCGGTGGCGAAAACGACGACCATATCTACGGCGGCGACGGCAACGATTCAATCTGGGGCGAAGTGGGCTTCGACCTGATCCGCGGCGATGACGGTGATGACACCATCCGCGGCGGCGCCGATGACGACGCCCTCTTTGGCGGCCGTGGCAATGACATGATCTTCGGCGACAATGGCTTTGAGGAAATGGCCGGCGGCGAGGGCAATGACACGATGTTCGGCGGCGCCCAGGACGATGAGATGCTGGGCGGCGACGGCCATGATGTGATGCGGGGCGGCGGCGGCGCAGACGGCGTCGACGGCGGCGCCGGCAATGACGTCCTGTTCGGCGGCGGCGGGAGTGACAGGCTCTTCGGCGGCGAAGGTGACGACCTGCTGATCGGCGGCTCCGGCGGCGATCAGCTGGATGGCGGGGTCGGCGGCTACGATATCGCCAGCTACGAGACCTGGCTCGAAACCGCGATGACCGGCTCCGGCCTGATCATCAACATGCTCGACACGGCCCTGTCCAGCGCCGATGCCCGCGATGACAGCTACCTCGATATCGAGGCGGTGCGCGGCACCAAGTTCAACGACACCATCACCGGTGACGATCTCGGCAAGGTCCTGATCGGCGGCTTCGGCGACGACCTGATCACCGGTGGCCTGCTGGACGACACCCTGATCGGATCGGAGGGCAATGACAGCCTGAACGGCGGCGGCGGTATTGATACCGTGCTGGTGCGCGGCCTGGAAGCCGACTTCACCCTCAGCCTCGCGATCGGCGGCTTCAACCTGACCGACAATGAGACGGTGCTCAGCACTGACGAGGGCACCGACTTCGTGTCGAACAACATCACCTGGCTGTCCTTCGACGATGCCCTGTTCAATCTGCAGACCAGCCAGTATGCGCCGCTGATCGGGCTGAGCGACACCGTGGAGCGGACGCAGAACGGCACCACGGTGATCGGTGAGCTGCAGTCCAATGTGGTGGTGGCAGACGGCACCTCGCTGGCCGGTGCCGGGGTCTATATCGGCGACATCGAGATTGCCGACCCGGACGGCGCCAATGGCGGGCCGCAGGTGCTGGCCCTGGCGGGCCCGGACGCTGCGGCCTTCACAATCCAGAATGTCGGCGGCATCAATCAGCTGTTCCTGACCGGCGGCGGCCCGCTCAGCAACGTCAACTATGAGGTGAAGCCTTATTACAACGTGACGCTGTCGGTGGCCGACGCGATCGGCGGCTCGGAAGTGAACGTCACCGTGAACGTGAGCGACGTCAATGACAATGCGCCGGTCTTCACCTCCGGCAGCCGGGTGAACGTCGCCCAGAACACCTCCACCGACGCGGTGGTCTACTGGGCCAAGACGGATGACCTCGACACCACCGGCGAGGCCATCACCTACACCCTGGGCGGCGCCGATGCGGGAGCCTTCACCCTGATCGACGGCGAGCTGCGATTTGTGTCAAGCCCGTCTTTTGCGGCGCCGGCGGATGTTGGTGGTGACAACATCTACAATGTCACCATCGACGCGACGGACGGTGTCAACATGGCAACGCAGCACAACTTGGCGGTGCATGTGCAGGCAACGGCGGCGCTCAACACCATCGTCGGGACGCCTGGCAACGACACGCTGAACGGCTCAATTGCCAATGAGCTGCTGCTCGGGCTGGCGGGCGCCGACCTGCTTCTTGCCAATGGCGGCAACGACCGGCTGGAAGGCGGCGACGGGGCCGATGCACTGCTGGGCGGCAATGGCGATGACCGGCTGTTCGGCGAAGCCTCGACCGACACGCTGAACGGCGGCGCCGGCGCGGATACGCTGGATGGCGGTGAAAACTCCGACGAGCACTTCGTTGATGGCGATGACGTGGTAACGGATACCGGGGGGGTCGGCTTCGACAAGGCCACCATCGTGAATGCCGCCGGCGACAACCTGAACCTGGCCGGGTGGAGCGGCGTTGAGCGCATCAACGGCAACGCCGGCAACGACACCATCAATGGCGCGGCCTCCACGGAAGACCTGGTGATCGCAGGCCAGGCGGGCAATGACAGTCTGACCGGCGGCAGCGGTAATGATATTCTTCTGGGCGGTGGCGGCAACGACACGCTCGAGGGCGGCGGCGGCAATGACACCATCCTGGGCGGTGCCGATGACGACATGCTCAGCGGCGGCACCGGCGACGATGTCTTCTTCGTCGGCGAAACGCTGGATGCAGTGACCGATGGCGGCACCGGCTTCGACAAGGCGGTGATTAACAATGCGGCCGGGCTGACAATCAGCATCGGCACCTGGCTCGGCGTGGAGCGCATCAATGGCTGGACCGGCGCCGACACCATCGATGCCACCGGCATGGCCACCGGCATTGTGATGTCGGCCGGCGACAGTGCCGATGTGCTGACCGGCGGCAGCGGCAATGATACTTTCTACGCGGGCACCGGCAACGATACCGTCGAAGGCGGCGGCGGCGACGACGCGCTGATCGGCAATGCCGGCATGGACCGGCTGCATGGCGGCGGCGGCAACGACTTCCTGCTCGGCGGCGGTGATGCCGACGTCTTTGTGTTCGAAACCGGCTGGGGCCAGGACCGGATCAAGGACTATACCGACGGCACAGACCAGCTGGAATTCAGCGGTATTGTGGGCGTCACCATGTTCAGCGACCTGACCATCGAGCAGGACACGGTGATACCGGCGAATACGCTGATCCATCTCGGCGGCGGCGACGTGGTCACCGTGGACAACATGCTGGCTACCGACTTCGATGCGGGGGATTTCATCTTTACCTGAACCTAGGTCAGCCGCTGAAACGGTGTGCCCCCTGCGCTCCCATGGAGCGCAGGGGGCAATTCTGTTCAATTCCCAGCGGATCCCGGAGCTGAACGGCACCTACTGCAGCTGCGGCCCCGGCAATTGGACTGCCCCGCAATTCCGGCCTGGTTCTGAAATCAGCCGGCCCGCCAATCCTGCCGACGGCCGAATGAGGCAATTGCGCCTCTTTCCTGAGCGGCACAGCAGTTTGCGCCGACTTCTGCCGACGGGGCGCCCGGGCAGAAAACTTTTCTGTACCGTTTCCCGGAAATGCGGAATTTGCAGCGGTTTTCCACCTCTGTGCGGCCCCGCCCGGACCGGGTTCAACCCTTCGGATGCGCTGATGAACGGGAAGGAAGGCTGGTTGTCGCGTTTGCCGGAGCCGGGGGGCACGTCCGGCAGCACCTAATTAATGCTATAGCCACTCTCAGGAAGCTGCTTTATCCCGCGTATTCAGGCTGTTCGAAAAAAGGACACCGGGAACACGCGGCAGACAACGGCCATTCCTTCCCATCCGCCACTGACGGCCTTCAGTGTGGTGCCGCGATACGGCTGAATTGCGGGAAAACAGAAATGTCCGCAACCGTCAGAGGCATTGCAGCTGCTGAAATAACTTTCGGGGGCGGAAACCCCCAATTACTTCAGCGCCGCTGAAAAGTCTGTATTGGAGGGGCTTTACTCCTTTCTTTCTGGAATGTTGCGGGGGTTTTAGGGTATCATTTTCCTGTCTTTGCCGTCATCGACTTATGTCTGCCATTCTTACGGCAAAAAGTCTGAACGGCCCGCCGGCCTAAGTCCGAGAATTGCGGCCGGCAGGATCCTCGGCTGCGCGGGAGCGGGGCCGGCCTGTGCGCCGGAATACCCTGTCCGGTGCTTTATTTGCCGCAAGCCATCAATTTTGATTCAGGAACGGTTCTGAGGGAATGATGCTACCGGCCAAGGGAATAAAATTGCCGGCCAAGAACAGCCGCTGGACGCAGCTCACCCTGCCCGTCCAGTTTCTTCTGGCCGGGGCGGTCGTGATGCTGATCGCGATGAGCATTGTCGGCTATTGGGTGTCGACCAGCATCCGCATCATCGCGGTGCAGAACGCAGCTGCCAATGCTGCGGTGTTTGTCGAGAGTTTCATCGCCCCGATCAGTCAGGAACTGGCGCTTTCCGACCATCTTTCCGATTCTTCCAAACGGGCGCTGGTGAATATTCTCGAAGGCAGCTCGCTCAGGGAGCGCATCGTGTCCTACAAGATCTGGGGGCCGGACAGCCGGATCATCCACGCCTCCAACCCCGATGTGATCGGTTTGCAGTTCTGGCCGGAGGACGGGTTGAAGGAAGCGCTGGAGGGCCGGGTTTCCGCCTCCTTCAAGGGGCTGAACGGACCGGAGAACGCGGCAGAAGCGCAGCTGGAGATGCCGCTGCTAGAAGTCTACCTGCCGCTGCGCGAAACCAGCAGCAACGAGATCATCGCGGTAATCGAATTCTACGAGCGTGCCGACGAGCTGGAGCGGAACCTGTTCGCCGCCACCTTGCAGAGCTGGCTGATGGTGGGCGCGACCTTCCTGGTCAGCGGCATGTGCCTGTTCTGGATCGTGCAGGCGGGCGGCCGGAAGATCCGCAGCCAGCGTGCGCAGCTGAAATCGCAGCTGGAAGAAACCAGGCGGGTCGGCGAGCAGAATGCGACGCTGCAGAAAAAGGCGGTCACTGCCTCGGCCCGGGCCAGCGCCAAGGCCGAACGCACGCTGCGTCAGCTGGGGGCCGACCTGCACGATGGCCCGGCCCAGTATCTGTCGTTGGCCGCGCTGCGGCTGGAGAATGCGTTTGCCGCCGGCTCGGAACAGGATGCGGTCAAGGAGGAGGTCCGCGAGTGGCTGAACCGCGCGATGAGCGAGATTCGCACCCTGTCGCGCGGGCTGGCGCTGCCGGATCTGGACGGCCAGAAGCTCGACACCCTGGTCAGGCAGGCGGTCCATTCGCAGCGCCGCCTGAACCGCCGGAAAAACGTGCTCTCGATACAGGGCGATGTAAATGTGGACATTGGCTATGCGCAGAAGCTCTGCGTCTACCGGTTCCTGCAGGAGGGGCTGTCGAATGCGGCCCGCCATGCGCCGGAGGCCGCGGTCTCGGTCCAATGTCGCATAGGCAGGAAAGCCTTGCAGGTGATCATCACCGACGACGGCCCCGGGTTCGATACCACCACCGCGCTGCGGGTGCGGGCCGAGGGCGGCCAGGGGCTGCTGGGGCTTTATGACCGGGTCGAAAGCATCGGCGGAAGCATGAGCGTCGACAGCCGCAGACCGGGTGGCACCATCCTGACCATTGGCCTGCCAATCGAGGGGCATGAAGTAAATCGAGGGGCATGAAGTAAGATGACAATTCGCATCGTGATCGCCGACGACCACCCGATATTCCGCGACGGGCTGGCCAGAACCCTGACCGAAACCGGCCGGTTCGAAATCGTCGGTATTGGCGGGACAGCGGAGGAGGCTGTGGCGCTGGTGCGCAGGCACTGTCCCGATCTCGTGCTGCTGGATCTGTCGATGCCGGGCGGCGGGATCGATGCCGCGATGCAGATCTCCGCCCTCTCCGCCCCGCCCCGGATTGCCATGCTGACCGTGTCCGAGGAAGAACAGGATGTGACCGCGGCGATGTCCGCGGGGGCAATCGGCTACATCTTAAAAGGCGTGTCCGCTCAGGAGCTGAACCGTATTCTGATGCGCATCGCTGCCGGGGAAGCGCATATTTCACCCGCCCTCGCAGTGCAGGTGCTGAATACCATGCAGTCCAGCAGGGAACAGGCTCCGCATCCGGTGGATACCCTGTCCGGCCGCGAGACCGCAATCCTGAAAGGCGTCGCCACGGGGCTGAGCAACAGGGAGGTGGCCGAGGAACTGGGCATCCAGGAGAAGACGGTCAAACATTACATGACCGCGATTCTGGGAAAGCTACACGCCCGCAACCGCGTCGAGGCCGCGCTGATCGCTCATGACGCCTGGTCTAAGAACTGACACCGCTGCCCGCAGCTTCCCGCGGCCCTGTGCAGATCCCGGTGGCAGGACGGGAGAGGTTCCACGCCTCAGGCCAGCGGCACGGCGCCGGCTGTCACGGGCCGGTATAGCCGAAGCGGCGCGCGTATTCCGAGTCGCGGAACAGTTCCCGCAATCTGTCCGCCGCGGGCGATTGGAAGGCCAGGTCCGCATCCTGCGCCAGCCGCTTGCGGCTGCTGACGTTCTTGCGCTGGATGGTCGGGATGTCGCGGAATCCCAGCCGCTCCAGACAGGCCGGGAAAGCCTGGCCGATATCCTCGTAGCGGAAGATGAAGTAATCGCCGCTGCAGCCGGAGTAGCTGAGGATGCCGTCCTCCCAGGCCATGTCGTCCAGGCGGATCTCCAGGGTGTGCTCGAAATGCTGCCGGAACCAGGTGAAGGGGCGCAGCATCATGTAGAAGAAGGCCTGGCTGTCGGCATCGTCCTGGAGCGGGCTGCCGCCAAAGACCGCCGCCGGGTCCGAAGCGAGTGTCTTCAGCACCGCATCGGTGCCGCCATGTGCGGCCAGCACCCTAGTGAAGACCGCCATGAGGCGGGTCAGGGCCAGCTGCACCAGTTCGCTGTCGCTGTCATAGGCAATGCCCAGCCGGTTCAGGAAGTGCCGGAACCGCGGCAGATACCCCTCGATGTCCTGAACCGTGCTGGAGCGGAACCACTCCAGCGGCTCCCGCGTCAGCGACAGCACCAGCAGCCGCTGGCTGGACTGGCCGCCGCGGATGCGGTTGAGCCGCCGGGTGAGCCGTGCGTTCTCGGTGAACTGCCCGAGCTGGTGGTTGAAGAAATACTCCGGCAGCCCGGGCCGCATCATCGCCTCGAAGATCTCGCCGAGCGCCCGCTTGCCGAGGAAATGGCTCTGCACCGCTTCCACGCCGTCCAGCTCATTGAGAGTGGCGACCAGCGATGTGCTGGCCACCTTCCCGAACTGATAGACTATCGCAAGCGTTTTCGAGTCCTGATCTGCCGGCAGTTCGGCCGCGGTCTTGTCAGACATGGCCGTTTGCCTCCAGCCAGTTGTAGAAGCCGTTGTCCACCTGTCTCGGATACTTGAAATACTGCCGCAGATCATTCCGGCTGCGGAACAGGACACGAAGGGGTTTGGGGATTTCCACGCCGTTGTCGAACTGGCCATAATACCACCAGCCCTTGGGGATGGCGGGATCGGTCTCCGCCTCGACAAAGTTGCGGTACCAGTTCCAGATCTCGTAGACCTCGATGTTGTCCGCGCCATAGCGCTGGGTCATCATGTCGCCGACGGCGCCCAGCTTAGTGAAATGGTAAAACCGCAGCGGCGCGCCGTTGACCAGCGCGGTGCCCTCGCTGTCAAAGCTGATGGTGCGCTGCGACAGGTTCCAGCTCGCAACGTTGCAGCCGGGATCGCGCAGCACCTTGTAGCGGTCGAAGAAGCAGGGGATCAGGTTGCACCATTTCTGGTCCACGAACAGGCCGATCTCGCGCCGGTCGTGGCACCAGCGGTAGAGCCGGTCGGCCCACCACTGCGCAAAGCTGCGCCCCTCTGCGTCGTTGTTGACGGCGATGAAGCCGAGGTTGAAGACGCCGTAGTCCAGCGAGGTGATCTCGTTATCGAGGATCGCCCGGGTCTCGTCGGCACCGTCCGGCACGGTCTGATGCGGGGTCAGCACGATGGAATGCGCGCCGAGCAGGTCGGCCACCGGCTGCATCGAGTTGAACACAGCCATGTCTGGGTCGAAGTAGAAGACCTTCTCCGCCGTCTCGTCTTCCAGGATGTGCAGCAGCGCGTGGCCCTTCACCGCGGTGCAGGCCTCCACGATGTCATGGCCGAACAGCCAGCTGTCAGTCTCCGCGCCGTACAGCTCCTCGGCATAGACCACCCGGTGGAAGCCGCAGGCGGCCGGGTCGAAGCTGTAGCCGGGCGGTTCCTTGTCGGTGATCACCGCCCAGATCACCCAGTCGGGATGCTGCCGGGCCAGGGTCTTTGCCAGCACGCTGGCGCGGTTCAGATAGCTGAAGCTGAAGCTGGTGTAGGCATGCACTGTCATTGGGCGGCTTTCTGCGGCAGCAGCGCAAACGACAGGCTGCTGGGGGATGTCTGCGCCTCATAGCGCTTGTGCCGGTCGCGGCGCTTTTCGAGAAGTTCCTGCATTCGTCCATCGCTGAAGAACGATATCAGGTCCTCCTGATCCTGCAGCACCGCGCCCTGGCGGTGCTCCTTCACCGCTGCCGCGACATTGCCGGAAAACCTGTTGGTGATGATGAAGGCGCCCGCCGCCATCGCCTCGAAGGTGGTGAAGGAGAAGGTCTCCGGCCAGGACGGCCAGTGCAGCACGAAATCGATCTGCGCGCCGCTCAGCGCCTCGACCATCGCATTGCGGCCGCCGGCGGTGACATGGACCGGGACGTGGCGGACGCCCTCCAGGTCCGGGGCGGCGGCGCTGAAGCAGAAGATCTCCGCCCCGGCGGGGGCCAGCCGGGCGGCCAGGGTGCAGAACACGTCCCAGCCCTTGTGGTCCAGCGGTGCGCCGAGGAAGGCCAGCCGGGCGGGACCGGCCGGGGCCTGCGCGGGCGGGGTGCTGCGCCGCGCCCAGGACAGCTCCACATGTGGCTGCACCGTGAGCGAGGCGGCGGCGAGGCCGCCGCGGGCGCTCCACAGCGCGCGGGCCGAGTCCGAGGGGGCGGCGACATGCACCTCGAGCGCCTCGAACATGGCGCGGACGCGGGCCATGTGGCGCTTCCGCTCGGCGCCGTAGAAACAGACGGTGCAGGCATTGCTGTCCGGGTCCGGGCTGCCGCAATAGGCCAGCTTGTTGCGCTGCAGCGCGTAATTCGGGCAGAGCGTCAGGAAGTCGTGCAGCCACAGGGTGCAGGCCGGGCTGCCGCAGGCCTTGACCAGCGCCGTGATCTGCTCCGGGTTGTGGCCGAGAAACTGGTGGATGACCGCATGCGCCGGCGTGCCGGCCTCGGCCAGCTGCGCCACCGCCGCGGTCAGGGCGGAGCAGCGCGCCACCCCGAGCAGCGCGCCGTTCAGCCGCAGGCAGACCGCCACGTCGGGATCTTCCTCAGGATGCGCCAGCCGCGGCAGAGGCTGCCAGGGGTAGACCGCCAGATAGGCGTCGCCCGCTTCCGCCGCCAGCGCCACCTCCTGCTGAATGCAGAGCTGCACGCCACCCGAGATAGTGTGGTGGTCGTCATGGCCGATGGAGAGGATCAGCCGCGCCCCGGCGCCAAGCGCCGGAGCCAGCGCCGCCGCCAGCGCCTCCGCCGCGAGCAGCTCCGGCAGCGCCTCGCTGCGGCGCCATTCGCACACCGCGGCTTCGAGGTCGCGGGACTGGGTCAGGATCTCGAAGCGGCGGCCGCCGGGATGCTTGCTGAAGCGGCCTTCGGCCTTGCCGGTGCGGATGTAGTGCAGGTAGGGGTTGATGCCGGCCTCGCGCACATCGGGGCTGGCGGCGAGGTAGTAGGCAGTGGAGAAATCCGGGTGCGGGTCGCGCTCCTCGCGCCATCCCGCCGCACAGTAGTGCAGCAGCGGGTCTTCCCCGGCCTCGGCCACGTCAGAGTTTTTCTCCAGGTAGAAGGCGGCGTCGAAATGCGGCCGCAGCTCTTCCGCCTCCGCGGCGATCGCGGCCATCGGCTCTTCCAGTTCCGGCGCTGCCGCGGCCTCGGTCCTGGCGGGCGGCTCCAGCGGGCGCTGCTCCGCTGCGCCATGCGCCAGGTAATGCGCAAAGGGGTTCGCCCGCGCCGCGGCCACGTCCGGATTGGCCTCCAGATAGGCCCGGGTGGAGAACCAGGGCGCCGGATCATGGCCGAGCAGCCAGCCCACCGCCAGGTAGTGCCCGGGCAGCTCGCTGTCCTCTTCGGGCAGGTTCGCATAGCTTCTGCGGTAGAAATCAGGATCGAATTTTTCCGCGATTGCCGCCGCTTCCTGCTCAAGTCCGCCGGCCGCCCCGCCCTGCTCTTGCGCCTCCTGCGCGGCCGGGACGGGCCGCCTGCCCTCTGCCTTGCCATGGGTGATGTAATGCCAGAACGGGTTCACACTGCTCTGCGTCACGTCCGCGTTCTGCTGCAGGTAGTAGCGGGTCGAGAAGCCGGGGCAGGGGTCCAGCCCAAGCCCGGCGCCATGGCGCAGATAGTGCAGCACCGGATCGCCGGTCTCCGCCCCCTCCGGGCATTGTGCCAGGTAGTGGGCGCTGTCGAAATGCGGTTTTATGCTTTCGCAAACGGCAAGATCATCTACGGCGGCTTCAGCGGGGCCGCCGTCGGGGGCAGCCCCGCTGCCCTGCGGAACACTGGCTTTATCTTCCGGCGGCAAGGCAGGCTCCATTTCCGGGCCTTCCGCTAAGCTTGGCTGCACTGACACAATTTGTCCTTCCGGCAGATGGTGGCTATTCGCTCAGCTCAGCTTGTATCCCGCCCCCGGAACCGTCTTCAAGAGCGAACCGCCCGTGCCGATTTTTTTGCGCAGCCGGTGCATATGCACCGCCACCACATTGGTTCCGGGCTGGTGATTGAGGCCAAGCACCTCGCGCTCCAGCTTCTTCCGGCTGACCGGCTGCGGCGATTCCCGGGCCAGGCACAGCAGCATCGAAAACTCGAGGCGGCTCAGCCGCACCTTCTCGCCGCCATGCAGCACCACCAGGGAATCCGGCCAGATCTGAAGATCCCCGATGGAGATCGGCGGGTGCCGAAAGGCACCGAGAGAGGTGAGTGTCTGCAGGCGTTTGATCTTGGCGCCGAGCTCTCCCTTGGAGAAGCTGGGGCTGAGGTAATTGTCGGCGCCGTATTCAAAGGCTTTTGCCCGCACCGCGTTGCAGCCGCTGGCGCCGAGCACCAGAACCGGCGTATACGGCGCCTCCCGGCGGAAAAACATCAGGAATTCCGTTTCCCGGGGGGCGGCATCCCAGCCCAGGAGAATGAGCATCGATCCGGCTTCGATCAGCCGCCGGTTCCGGGCGCTGCGCGAATTGTCCAGCACCGCCGAAGCCCAACCGTATTCCGAGATGACCTCGAGGATCAGCTCTCGTCCGCGTTTTTCTTTATGAATCTCCGTGCCATACAGCAGCAGAGGCGCCTGCGGCACCGGTCCTCCTGCCTCCATGCATTCACGCCCCCCAGCGAAATAACATTTCAGTACACACCTACATTGTTAAAAATTTAGCTTCCCGGAGGGGCGGGTCAAGGCGGGGGCCGACCCCCCGGCTTTAGTTCAGAAGCTGATCCAGCAGGGCCATCATGTCACGGAAGGTGACATTGGGCCGCGCCTCTTCTGTTTCCACTTCGGGGACAATCGCCGCCTTATAGGGGTTTTCCTGCCCGAACATCCCGAAGAGGCGGTCGTTCTCGGCCTCAAAAACGGTCAGGATGGCGCGGCGGTCCTGATTGGAAATATAAGTCTTCGCACCGCCAGCAAAGGCACTCATGCAGGCCCGGAATATCTTGGCTTGCTTGTTTGCATCCAGCTTGCTGGCTTTGGCGAGACGCATGATTTCGACCACCGTCCCTGGCACGCTCCGGTTAGATTGGGCGCAGGCCTCTTCAAACGGCTGCGGCGGCAGATCCAGAAAATTGCAGATCTGGCTGATGGTGGAGGCCGCTTCATACTTCATCACGGTAACGCTGTCCTGGCCGAACACGTCACACCAGTTTTGCACGCATCTGTACTGGGTCATATCCGGGCTGAGAATGGCGGGGTCGCTGGTAAAGGCCTTGAGGCCTCGGGCGAAGTTATTGCCCGGATGTTTCGCTTTCTGATTATAAATGGACAGGAGCAGATCGTCCGGGCGGCGCACCATTGCCAGAATGCTGACCCGATGCGCCTGAACCGCCCCGGCAAAGCGGGAAATTGCTTCGGGAGAGCAGGAAAACAGCTCTTCGCTCGAAATAAAAGCCGTGGGAAGCCCGGCGCGGGAGATTTCCCGGTTGAGCGCGGCGGCCTCCCTTTCGAAATCAGGGACATCGCCCCTATTGGGGTCTGCCCAGCTCTTGAGCGCAAAGGACAGGCGGTGCTGGGAGTAATGGAACCAATTCGACTTCGGATACAGAACCCCATGCTTTTTCAGCACCCTGTCCAGCGAGGCAAAGCTGCTTTGCAGGGCAGTCGTGCCGGTCTTATGCGCTCCGATGTGAACAACCAGATGTGCCAAAGGAAATTTCCTTACTTTGAGGCCGTCTTAGGAAGCAGGGCGCTGCGGCGCCGGCCCCGGGAAGGCATTAGCGGGCAGACTGATGTGAACAAATGCTTTGCGCATGTCTGGATCCCGTTGATGTTGCAGAGGCCTGATAGCCTGTCCGCGCCGCCGCTCCAAGCCTTTCCACGGGGGGGGCGGCGCGGCGGGATCAGGCGCTCTTGCGGACGGAAGGCCACGGCGCGCCTTCCGCGCCGCCGCAGATCTCCGCGAGAATGCGCTCCGGCAGGCTGCTGCGGTCCTCCGGCAGCGCGATGACCACCCCGTTCGGCGCCTTGGCGACCGCCTCGGCCTGGGCGCCGAGGCCGAAGCAGTAGACCGGCATGCCGGTAGAGAGAACCTCATGGGTGGCGAAGGAAAAGGTTTCCGGGCAGATCGAGGGGATCAGCCAGTGGGTGACGCCGTAGCGGCGAATCAGCTCCGGCAACTCCTCGAACTGGTAACGGCCGTGAATCCGGGCACTGCGCGAGAAGGGAAACGACGGGTCGACATTGCCGATCACCACCAGCGGGTTGCCGCCGGTGCGGTCCAGCGCATGGCTCAGCCCCGCCAGCACCGCCGCGCCCTTTTCGTAGCCGATGCTGCCCAGCACCCCGATCACCGGGGCGGCGGCGGGCGGCGGCGTCATCCGCGGCAGCGCCGCGGGCAGCGCATGCGGCTCGACCAGCACCGGCCGGGGCAGATCGGGATAGGCGGCGGCGATGTGGCGGCGGCTGTCCTCGGAGAAGGCCACCACCCGGTCCGCCGCCTGCAGCAGGCGGCCCCATTCGGCACGCCACTCCTGCAGCGCCACCCTGGCGCCGCCGGGGCGGCGCGCGGTATGCACCGCCTCCTGCGAGCCGGCCTCCGGCACGCCGCGGAACTGGCGGTCCTGGCCGAGCAGATTGAAGGACGGGCTGAGCGGGAAGAAATCGTGGAACAGCACCTCGATCCGGTCCTGCGGGCCGCGCTTCAGCGCCAGCAGGCAGCCCGGCAGCCCGGCCGGGTCGCGGTCGCCGACGCCGCAGGAGTAGACGATCTCCAGCGCCGCCGGGAGGGCCAGGATCTGCCGCACGCATTCGAAGTCCTCGCTCACCGCCCGGGTGATGCCGCCGTCCCCGTGCAGCTCCAGCTGCCAGCGGTGGCGGGTGCCCACCCGCAGCACTAGGGCGCAGCCGCGCGCCGCGATGTCCTGCGCGATGCGGCGCTCGAGGTATTTCTCGGCGCCGCCGCCCATCGCATGGGCCAGGTAGACCGGCACCGGCCCCGCCGCCCGCGGCGCCGCCAGCGCCAGCCCCAGCGCCAGCCGCGGCGCCGCCAGCGGATCCCTGCGGATAAAGTCCTGCACCGCCTGATCGTAGTCCGGGTAGCGCCGCGAGACCGTCTCGCTGTTCCTGCGGATCAGGGCCAGTTTCTCGGCGCTGCCGAAGGAGCTTCCGCCGCGGTGCTCGACAAAAAGCGAGGGGAGCCCCAGGTGGCGGCCGCCGAGGGCGCTGGCGCGCTGGCACCAGTCCACTTCTTCGCCGTAGCCGCGGCCGAAACCGGTGTCGAACTCCGGCAGTTTCTCCAGGAAGCGGATATTCAGCGCCATGCAGAAGCCGACTCCGGTCGGGGCCTCGCAGGGGCCGGCGCCGGGTCCGAACCTGCGGGCGGTGCGGTCCACCGCATCCGCCTCGCCCGACGCCAGTTCCTCGGGGCGGCAGATCACCGGCGCGGTGAAGATTTCGGCATTGTTCGACATCGGCGTCACGCTGGCCACATCCTCCCTAGCTAGCAGCGGCCGGACCAGCCGCGAGGCCCAGTTTTCCGGAACGAAAGCGTCGGAATTCAGCAGGATCACATGGTTGCCGCGTGCCCGCGCTGCCGCAAAGGCCCGGTTGACGCTGCCGATGAAGCCCCGATTGACGGCGTTCTCGATCAGGGTGACACGCTCCGTCCCCTGCCGGGCGGCCCAGCCGCGCAGCCAAGGGCGAACCCGTTCATCGGTCGAACAATCCTCAACCGCCACCAGATGCCAGGGCAGATCGGTGTGGCGCACCACCCGCTCCAGCGCCTCGGGCAGCATATCGAAGGCGTTGTGGACCGGCAGCACGATGGTCACCTGGGGTTCCGCCAGCTTGCCGGGCGGCTCCGGGTCGGCGCCTGTGTCAGGAAACAGCGGCAGGCTCGGCGCCATGTCGCGGCCGGGCTCTTCGCTCAACCGCAGGCTGCGCTTGACGGCTGCACGGTCGGCGGGCCGGCGGTGCAGCTTCCAGCGCAGCACTGCCGGCGCGGCACGCAAGAGCTCCGCAAGGAACCGCGGCAGCAAGCGGCGGCGGGCAGCGCGGATTCGGGCCGCGGGCACCGGCGGCAGCGGGTGGAAGTAGCAATGGCCGTCCTGCTCGACGCTGAGCAGCATCCGGCCGTCCGGCACAGGCTGGGCGGCATAGAAGCCGGTATCGGGCCGGTCCGGCGTCCCCAGCTGCCGCGCCACGTCGGGCCGGGGCAGCTCCGGCACTGCCACCGTGCGGCGGCCTTCGGAAACCAGCGCCACCCGCTCCGCGGTGGTCCATCCGATGGCATAGAGGCGGCCTTGGGCGATCCCGTAGCGGTCCAGGTAACCAAGGCTGCGGCCTGCTTCATCCCGCAGGGGAAACCCTCTGCAGGCTACAGCCAGATGTGCCTCGGCATACCGTCTGAACAACGCTCGTATCGTGTAAAACAAGATTGCCTCCTGCGGCCTTGGTCGGGTGCTGTACTACGTGGATTTTCGGGGCAAATAAATACTGGATTTTTGCGCCGTAGCCGCTTCTTTGCAAAGCTGCCGTGCCGGTGCCGCAGGTCCGTCTCGCGCAAAATTCTGAACATTCTGCCTGTGCTGCGTCAGGAGCTCTTGCGCTCCACGGCCGGCGGCTGGCAATAGCCCTCGACCCAGCGCTGGACCACCTGCAGCGCCGCCGTCTCGTCGCCGGCCGCCACCGCCTGGCGCAGGCTGCGCAGGAAGCCGGCCACCTCGATCTCCGACAGCACGGTCTCGCGGGCGCAGAAGATCTTCTGGTGGCGGGTGCGGATCAGCTCCTCGCTGAGCGTGAGCTCCTCCTCCATCTTCTCGCCGGGGCGCAGCCCGATGATATCGATGGCGATATCCCCGTCCGGATTGTCCGCGTCGCGCACGGAATGGCCGGCGCTTTCGATCACCTGGCGGGCCAGCTGCAGGATCGGCACCGGCTCGCCCATGTCGAGCACGAAGACCTCGCCGCCCTGGGCCATGTCGCCCGCCTGCAGCACCAGCTGCACCGCCTCACTGATGGTCATGAAGAAGCGCTTTACATTCGGATCGGTGACGGTGACCGGGCCGCCGCGGCTGATCTGCTCCTGGAACAGCGGCACCACCGAGCCGCTTGATCCCAGCACATTGCCGAAGCGCACCATGGTGAACACGGTGCGCGTGTGGCGGGTGGCCAGGTCCTGCACGATCAGCTCTGCCATCCGCTTGGAGGCGCCCATCACATTGGCGGGGTTCACCGCCTTGTCCGAGGAGATCAGGATGAAACGCTCGACCCCCGCCCGCGCGGCGGCGCGCGCCAGGGTCTGGGTGCCGAAGACATTGTTGGCAAGGCCGGGCAGCGGGTTGGCCTCGACCAGCGGCACATGCTTGTAGGCGGCGGCATGCAGCACCACCTGCACCCCGTGCTGGTTCAGCACCATCCGCACCTGGCGCGGGTCGGTGACCGAGCCCAGCACCGGCACCAGCTCGATGCCCGCCGCCCCGGCCAGCGGCCCGAGCTCCTGATGCACGGTATAAAGCGCCAGTTCGCTCAGTTCGAACAGCACCAGTTTCCGCGGCTGGCAGGCCAGCACCTGGCGGCACAATTCCGAGCCGATCGAGCCGCCGGCGCCGGAGACCAGCACCACCCGGTCCTGATAGGCGCCCGCCGCCTCGGCCAGCGGCACGTCGCGGGCGGCGCGGCCCAGGAACGCCTGCGGCGCCACCGGCGTCAGCTTGTCGACCAGCGCCTCCTCGCCAATGAGCTGCGCGAAGGAGGGCAGCGCCTGCACCTCCAGCCCCAGCTGCTGCAACCGCTGGGTGATCTGCGCCTGGCGCGGCTGGCTTTGCGACGGCATCGCCAGCAGCACCCGGCGGATCTGGCGCGCCTGCACGATCTCGGCGATCCGGGCCGGGGCAAACACCGGCAGCCCGACCAGGGTCAGCCCCTGCAGCGAGGAATTGTCGTCGGCAAAGGCAACCGGATCGATGCCGTCATGCGCCTTCAGCGCCTGCGCCAGCTGGGTGCCGGTATTGCCGGCCCCGTAGATCAGCACCCGGCAGCGCGGCCGGGCGCGGCGGTAGACCGCCAGCACCAGCTGCAGCATCGCGGTGCGGGTGGCCACCATGAACAGGAAATAGCAGATTCCAAACACCACATGGGTGCCGGGCGGCAGGGCCGGCCCGAAGGCGGCCGCCAGCAGCGCCAGCCCCAGCGCGGTGCCGCCCGCCAAGAGCGCGCTTTGCGCCGCGGCGTGGCGTTCGTAGGCGTTGAGCTGTACATGCGGCAGCCCCAGCCACAGCGCCAGCGCGGCGGCGGCGGCCAGCACATAGGGCAGCACCGGCATCAGCGACAGCAAGGTGGCGAGCGCCGGATCCGGCAGCGGCTGCACCTGCAGGGTGAACAGCAGCGCCAGCGGCAGCAGCACCAGGTCCACAGCCAGAAAGACATAGGATTTCTGCCTGCGCGACAGCGCACTGATCAGATTGTACATGCTTTCCTGCCCTCGAATGCCCGCATTTTCTGCCCTGTTTAATCCGTTTGCCCGTCCAGGCAGCGGCTCCGCTGCCGGATAGCAGAAAAAAGTGAAAACAAACACGCCATGATGCGCTGAAAATCCGTGCGCGGCCCATAAAACACAGTTCTCATCATACTCCGTTTTCCCCATCCGGCCAAACAGGCGGCGGCGGAAACCCGCCGGGCGGCACCGGTGCCTGTGCTGATTTTGCCGCAGCCCTGCGGCACAGGCTATGCGGGAATGGTTAAACTTGTGCCTAGAGCCCGCTAGCCGCGGCGGAAAATGTTGCCGATGGTCTGGAACACGATGTCGAAGTCAAAGCACATGCTCTGGTGCCGCTGGTAGATCAGGTCCAGCCGCGCCTTCATCGGCACGCAGAGCCGGGAATAGACCGCATCGGTCTGTTCGGAGGTTCCGC
The DNA here is from genome assembly GCF_049056525.1 of Leisingera coralii. Taxonomy (NCBI): domain Bacteria; kingdom Pseudomonadati; phylum Pseudomonadota; class Alphaproteobacteria; order Rhodobacterales; family Roseobacteraceae; genus Leisingera; species Leisingera coralii. The sequence goes on from NZ_JBHUPT010000080.1 coordinate 22,869, forward strand.
AGCGCGCCAGCAGCGCCGCCTCATGCTTGTGATAGGTGATCGAGGCGAGCCCGGTGACGCCGGGGCGCGATTTCAGCACCTCTGCATAAAGTTCGGGGTTGGCCTCGACATACTGGCGCAGGGGCGGCCGCGGCCCGACAAAGGAGATGTCCCCCTTGAGGATGTTCCACAGCTGCGGGAACTCATCCAGCCGCTTGGAGCGCAGCCAGGCGCCGGTGCGGGTGATGCGGGCCGATTTGTCGCCGCCCGACACGCCGGTATCGCTGTCCACCACCGTCATGGTCCTGAGCTTCCACAGCATGAAGGGCTGGTCCACCCCCTTCATCCGCTCCGCCACATAGAACAGCGGCCGCCCCTCCTTCCACAAGAGCCACAGCAGCAGCAGCAGCAGGACGGGGCCCAGCACCGCGATCAGAAGGGTGGCAAAAAACAGGTCGAACAGCCGTTTGCGCCAGGTCATGTTGTTATGTGCTCCAAGGTTATCCGTCTGCCATATCAGGCTCTAACAAGGCCCATTCTTCTGCCATCCGCACCGGGTCCGCTGCCGCCAGCGGCGCCGGCAGCAGCGCCTGCAGGCGGGCAACGTCCAGCGCCACCTCCGGGATCGCCGCGGCCGGGGCGGCCCGGGCGGCAAAGGGTTTGCCCGCCGCCTGCAGCAGCGCCCCCATCTCCACCACCCCAGGCTGCGCCAGGTTCAGCACCGGCGGCAGCGCCGGCGCCGCCAGCAGCGCCGCCAGCACCTCAGCCAGCGTGCGGGCGCCAATATAGCTGCGCCGCGGGGTGCGGCCATCGGCAAAGCGGTCCAGGGTGAACCCGGGCCGCCAGCCGCCGAGGATCGCATCCAGCCCGGCGATATTGCCGATCCGCAAGGAACAGACCGGCACCCCCAGCCGGGCGCCAAGCGCTGCCGCGCGCGCCTCCATCTCCGCCTTGGCCTGGCCATAGGCACTGGCGGGACGCAGGGCTGCGTCCTCTGCCAGCAGGCCGCCCTGGGCGCCATAGACCGCCGCAGACGACGCCAGCAGCACCCGGGCGCCGGCGGCAGCGCCCGCGCGGACCGCCGCCTCGGCGAGGCGGATATGGTCTGCCATGTCTGCGTCTGCGCCGCCCCGTCCGGGCACCGGCCCGGCCAGGCACAGCAGGGTCTCAGCCCCCTCTGCCAGACGGGCCAGCGCCGCCGGCTCCGCCAGCGGATCGAAAATGTGCCAGTCTCCGGTGCTGGTCCCGGCCTGCGCCCGGCGCGCCTGCAGCTGCATCTGCAGCCCCGGCGGCGGGCACAGCTGCAGCAGCCGGCCGATGCGCCCTGTTGCGCCCAGAACCATTACGGCGGGATTTGCCATCGCTGCTGCCCGTTTCTGTTGAACCCTCTGCCTCAGCCCAGTATCCTTTGACCCGACAAAAATCAAAGCGGTTCCCCGGACAAAACCCGGGCGGATCCCAGAGCGCTTCAAGGGCAGGCTCCCGATGCTGAAATTTCTTCCCTGGCTGGCCGCTGCCGGCCTGATCCTCCTGCCCGCGGCCTGCTCGCGCCTGCCCGGCGGCGCCCCGGCCAGCGAGGAGATCCTGAAAGAATCGGGCGAGGCGGATGCCAATTTCGCGCTCTACCAGGTGAACCGGGCGCTGCTGCCGGCGGTGGCCGCCTGGCCGCCCACCGGCAAGCAGGAGAACCTGAGCTGGCTGCACGCCCATCAGGGCGCCAAGACCCAGATCATCCAGCCCGGCGACCTCTTGTCCCTCAGCATCTGGGACAGCAACGACAATTCGCTGCTGACCGCGGCGGAGCAGAAGATGGTGCAGCTGCAGGACATGAAAGTGGCCGCCAACGGCACCATCTTCATGCCTTATGTGGGCGATGTGAACGTCAACGGGCTGACCCCGGACCTGGCGCGCGCCAGGCTGCAGGAGGCGCTGGAGCCTGTTGTTCCTTCCGCCCAGGTGCAGCTGGCGATGGCCGAGGGCCGCGGCAACTCGGTCGACCTGGTCTCCGGCGTTGCCCAGCCCGGCACCTATCCGATGCCCGACCGCAACTACACGGTGATGGGGCTGATCTCGGCGGGCGGCGGCATCAGCTCGGCCCTCAACAACCCGCAGATCCGGCTGGTGCGCGGCCAGGCGATCTATGGCACCTCGGTCGACAACCTCTTGAACAACCCGTCCCTCGACACCCTGCTGCGCGGCGGCGACCGGGTATTTGTCGAGGAGGATGAGCGCTATTTCCTCTCCTTCGGCGCCACCGGCGAGGAAGACCTGCACATCTTCTCCAAGGACGAGATGTCGGCGATGGACGCGATGTCGGTGGCGGGCGGCTTCCAGGACGGCAAGGCCGATCCCAAGGGGCTTTTGATCCTGCGCGAATATCCCGCGTCCGCGGTGGCGCCCGGCGTGCGCGGGCCGCGCCAGCAGCGGGTGGTGTTCTCGCTCGACCTCACCTCCGCCGACGGGCTGTTCTCGGCGCGGCAGTTCCAGATCAACCCGGGCGACTTGGTGATGGCCACCGAATCGCCGGTCAACGACGTGCTGACCATCTCCAACATCTTCGGCAATTTCTTCGGCGTCTTCAGCCGCGCCGGCGTGATCGAGTAAGGGCCGCCTGGCCCGCCACGCGGATCTCCCGTTCTTTGCGCCGGCAGAACCTTGCCCTGCTCTTTTTCGATATGGGCAGGCACTGCCCCCGGGCATTTGTTTCCGGTGATGGCGGCATGCGCGACGCGCTGATCCTTGTCGAAAGCCGAGTAGGGGAGCTGGATCCCCTTCCAGCGGAACTCCAGCCGCCCATCCGCGAATTCGAAGCTGTCAACGTATTTGCCCGGCAGCCCGCGGGTCACTTCGTTCTCTTCGAGGATGATCCGCTGCCGGTCGTAAGAGAACGCCAGCTGACGGCTGAAATAGAGCTCATCGCGGAAGCACAGGATATCCCGCAGCCGGTCCGGCTCGGCGTTCAGGGGCCGGTGCAGATTGTCCGGGCGGGCTGGCGGCTTGGCGAACTTGGCATTGTACCGTTCCATGAAACCGGAAAGGAACGCATTGGCGGTCTCTATGCCAGAGATGCCGGCCAGCCGCAGCTCCTTCACCAGCCGGTCCTGCAACGTGCGGTTGGCGCGTTCCACGCGGCCCTTGGCCTGGCTTGAGTTGGCGCAAAGGATCTCGATATTCAACTCATTCAGAGCCCGGCCGAACTGAGTCATCCCATAGCCGGACTTCGCCGTCTGGTTGGGCACTCGGAACACGGTGTGCTTGTCCGAATAGAAGGCCACCGGGCGGCCGTGTTTGAGCAGATAGTGCTCCAATGCCTCAAAGTAGCTGAACGTGCTTTCGGATTGCACAAACCGAAGTTCCATCAGCGTGCTGGTCGCATCATCAATGAACACCAGCAGAGTGCAGCGCGGGCCGCGGTCTTCGAACCTGCGATGATCGGAACCGTCGATCTGGATCAGCTCGCCATAACATTCCCGGCGCAGACGCGGCTGGTGAAATGTCCGGCGCTGTTTGCGCGACAGCCAAATGCCGTCTTCGATCATCCATTTGCGCAAGGTCTCACGAGACACTTTGAACCCGTGATGCTTGATCAGCATCTCAACCGCCAGTGTCGGGCCGAAATCCGGGTAATTCTCTTTGATCAGGCTCAGAGCATAGTCGCGCTTCGCTTTGTGGATCCGGTTGTTCGGAGGTTTGCCGCGCGCCTTGTGACGGATCGCGGATGCGCCGTCCTGGCGGTATCGCTTCAGAACCCGGAATACTTGCCGCCGTGTCAGATCCAGCAGGTTCGCCGCATTATCAACCGTCAGCCGGCCATCATCGACCTGTGCCAAAACCTCCACGCGGTTCAACTCGCGCTCGCTCATCATCACCCATCCCATGTCCGCTCGCCCTCGATACATTATGTTGGGAGAGTGACACTTCTGCCTTGCCGATGGGTGACATTACTGCTTTGCGGTGTGAACTCACGCTGAAGCGCAACTTCTGATATGTCGTTTTATTCCAAACGGTTCTGGATTTCTATCAGCTTGC